>JBEIUL010000105.1:0-7314 GCA_040374395.1 Phycisphaeraceae bacterium | reverse complement strand
GGCAGTCGACGCTGTATCCGATGCTCTACAACCTCGAGGGCAAGGGCCTCGTCGCGAGCCGCTGGGACGAGAGCGGGGCCCGCGGTCGGACGTACTACCGGCTGACCGCCGAGGGCAAGCGGAAGCTCGCCGAGGACACCGCGAGTTGGCGGGCCCTGGCCGGGGCGATGCGGGACCTGGGGATCGTGACGACGGAAGGCGCGTTCGCGTGAGCGGCAAGGCGCTGCCGGCCGGGCTGTCGGAGCTCGTGGCCCGTGTCGTGCGTCGCACGCGGCTGCGGCGGCGCGAGCGGGCCGAGATCGCGGCGGAACTCGAGGCGCACTTTCGCGACGGGCTCGCCGCGGGAAAGTCGGCGGGCGAGTTGCAGGCCGCATTCGGTGACGAGAAGGTCGCGGCCCGCGAGTTGCGGTCGGGAGCGATGCGGAAGCGGAGCCCGCTCGACCGGGCCCTGCGGCGGACGAGGCAAGTGATCGGGTGGACGCTGGTGGGCGGCATCGCGATCTGGCTGCTCGCCGCGTGGCGGCTCTGGACGCTCGAACCGGTCGTCTCGGTCGACTTCGTGGCGAAGTACCGCGAAAGCCTTCCCGTCGCCGCACGCGACGACGAACGGGCGTGGCCGGCGTATCGCGAGGCCTTGTTCTGGTGGCTCGGGAAGGGCGAGGTGCCGGCTCGGTACCGGCCGTTGCCGCGGGCGGAGGCGGACGAGTTGTTCACCGCGATCACCGAGGGGGAGCCCGCGAACGAGCTCGAGCGGGTCGAGCGAGCCGCACGTCGTCAGCGCGCCGAAGCGACGCTCCGCGACCGCCAGGCCGAGATCGCGGCGCTGCGCGAGGCGGCCGCGCGGCCGGTCTTCGGGCGCGGACCTGACACGCCGGGAACGCCGCGGACTGCCGAGGACGTCGCCTTCTTCGGTCAGCAGGCGCCGGACAGCACCCCGGAACAGCCGTGGCTCGGCGGGCTCATGTCGGTCCTGCTGCCCGAACTGGCGGAAGTGGGGAATGCGGCTTGGCTGCTCATCGCCGATGCGAAGCTCGCCGAGGCCGACGGGGATCTCGCCCGAGCCGCCGACGACCTGGTCGCGACCCTCGGCATCGCCCGGCATGCCTCCGAAGGCGGCACCCTCGTCCAGCAACTTGTCGCGGCGACGATACGGACGCTCTTCGCCCGCGAGGCGGTCGGGCTGCTCGAGCGCTCGGGCGAGCGGATGCCGTCCGACTCGCTGCGGCAGCTGGCCGACGCGATCGCCGCGGTGCCCCCTTCGGCGTTCCGGGCGGATCTCGCGGTCGAGCGGATGTTGTTCGAGGATCTCATCCAGCGATCGTTCAGCGACGACGGGAACGGCGACGGCACGCTGCTCTACCAGGCCAAGCGGGAACTCGGTCCGTTGATGAGTGCCGTCGAGCCGACGAGCGCCGAGAGCGCCCTGCTCGCGATGCTTTCGCCCGCGGCGTGGCTCGCCGCGCCGCGGCGGGCCGAGACGCTCGCGCAGCACCGCCGTTGGTGCGAGGCGTTCGACGCCGAGGCCGAGCGTCCCGGCTGGGACCGCGGCACGATCGAAGCGCGGTTCGAGGTCGAGGTCCGAAAGGGTCCTTCGGCGAACGCGTTCCTCGCGCTGATGATGCCGGCGATCTGGGGGGTGAAGGAGATCCTCCGCGATATCAAGACCGATCTCGACGCCGCGGCGATCGCGACGGCGCTCGCCCGATTCCATGTCGAGCGCGGCTCGTGGCCGACGTCGCTCGACGAGCTGGTGCCGACGTACCTCGCGACGCTGCCGCTCGACCGCGAGACCGACCTTCCGCTGCGATACGCCGTGACCGATGCCGGCCCCAAAGTCTGGTCGACGGGTGCCGACGGGATCGACGACGGCGGCGTCGGGTTCGTGCCGCTCGGTTCGATCGATGGCGAGCTGAAGGTCGATCGCGTGCCCGACCGACCGAACGCGTTTCAGACCTCGGCCCGCACCGCGATCCTGCGCTTCCACGAACGGACCGGTCGCTGGCCGGCGTCGTTTGATGAGTTGAACGAAGCCGATCGCGCGGACGTGAACCGCTTCGATCAAACGGCCTACTCGCTTGTCGACGGCACGCCGGTCCTCCGTCGCGACCCGCCGTGCGAACCCGGCGACGCCGAGGGGCTCTTCCGCTGGTGCATCGAGCACACGCGGGCCGCCGATCGCGCGGTCCCGCAGGGAGATCGCGTGCTGGTCGAGTGGGGCTGGGGCTCTCACGAACCCCGCGCCGCGACGTCCGAATGAGCGGTTACCGACCTTCGAACGTCAATCTGGGTGAAAATCGGTCCTGACTCGTCAGGAACGACGATGTTCACGCTACAGTGCCCGCACATCTCTCGCCGGTGATCTCCGGGTGGAACCCGTTCGACGCGTGAAGCGCGTGACGCGGATCCGCCTAAAGGAAGGCCGAAAGGCCTCCTGAGGAGGCATCGCCGGCAGCGAGTCGAAGCCGAGGTTTCCGGGGTTTCCCGCGACCTCCGACTCGTTGATCCCGGCCCGGTCCCGACCCGATTGTCTTGGTTCGTGGCTTGTCCGACAGTGGTCCGCGACGCGTACGCGCCGCGGCCGAAAGGTCTTTCTCTTGTCCGTCCAGTCTGCTTCGTCCGCCCCCTCCAGCCCGTCCGTTTCCGGCCAGTTCAGCTCGCTCGGGCTCGCCCCGATCCTCCTCCAGAACCTTGAACGCGAGGGCTACCGCACGCCCACTCCGATCCAGGCCCAGTCGATCCCGCACGGGGTCCGGGGCCGGGATCTCCTCGGCATCGCCCAGACCGGCACCGGCAAGACCGCGTCGTTCGCGCTGCCGATCCTGCACCAGCTGCTCGCCGCCGGTGTCTCCGACGCCCAGCGTCGGAAGCCGCGGGCCCTCGTGCTTGCCCCGACCCGCGAGCTCGCGGCCCAGATCGGCGAGAGTTTCGCCGCCTACGGACGCGGCACCGGGCTGCGGCACGCGGTGATCTTCGGCGGCGTCGGCCAGGGGCCGCAGGTCGCGGCGATCCGCAAGGGGATCGACATCCTCGTCGCGACGCCGGGCCGGCTGCTCGACCTCATGGGTCAGAAGCTCGTCGACCTCGGCGACATCTCGTTCCTCGTCCTCGACGAGGCCGACCGGATGCTCGACATGGGCTTCATCCACGACATCCGCAAGGTCATCGGGGCGCTGCCGCCCCGCGAGCGGAAGCCGCGGCAGGTCATGTTCTATTCGGCGACGATGCCGCGCGAGATCAGCGATCTCGTCTCGGGGCTGCTTCGCGACCCGGCCCGCGTCGAGGTGACGCCGGCCGCGACCACCGTCGAGCGGATCGACCAGAGCGTGCACCTCGTGGCCCGCGACGCGAAGATGAGCCTGCTCACGCATCTCCTCGACGATCCGGCGATCGCCCGGGTGCTCGTCTTCACGCGCACCAAGCACGGGGCCGATCGCGTGGCGAAGAAGCTGAAGAGCTCGGGTTTCGGCGCCGAGCCGATCCACGGGAACCGCAGCCAGAGCCAGCGGGTCCGCGCTCTCGAGGCGTTCCGCAGCGGCGGGGCCCGCATCCTCGTCGCGACCGACATCGCGGCCCGCGGCATCGACGTCGACGGCATCACCCACGTCATCAACTACGACCTGCCGGTCGAGCCCGAGGCGTACGTGCACCGCATCGGCCGCACGGCGCGGGCCGGGGCCGACGGCGTCGCGATCTCGTTCTGCGACGCGGAAGAGCGTCCGCTGCTCAAGGACATCGAGCGGCTCGCGCGGATCGAGATCCGCCGCGAGGTGCTGCCGGAAGCGCTCGCGTCGTTCGGCGTCGCCGAGCGGGTGAGCCGCGGCGAGCTCGAGGGCGGCGGCGATCGCCCCGCGAAGCGATCTGGTCGGGGGCCGAATGGCCGTTCGGGCGGCCAGCCCAGCGGGCGTCCGGACGGGCGCGACCGGAATCGCGGCGGCGGCCAGCCCGGCAGTCGCGGGCCCTCACACGGCGGCGGGCGACCGGCCCACGCGTCGGGCGGCAAGCCGAAGGCCGCACCGACCTCCGCGTCGTCCCAGCCCGCGTCACGCCACTCGCATCCGCTCGCCGCGTCGGGCGGCGCGGTGCCGGGGTTCCGTGCGATCAAGAACGCCGGCCGCGGCCGCGGGCGCCGGTGAGCCGTCGCTGACTTGACCGGCGTCGGCGAGCGAACGACCCTCCGGGCATGTTCGCCGCGGTCTATGCGATCTTCCTCGCCGCGACGGTGGCCGTCTTGCGGGGGCGGCGTCGGCTCGCGATGGGCCTCACGATCGTGGGCCTCGTCGCGGCGCTCGCTGTCTTCCGCTCGTACATGACCGATTCGCTGCCGCTGAGCTTCTGACGCGATGGCCGCCACCCGACATCCCCGCGGCGCCGTCGAGCGGATCAACGCCCTCTGCACGATCGGGGCGTGCCTGCCGATCGTCGGGGCGATCTACGAGCAGTTCGCCGGAAGCGAACTGCCATGCCCGCTCTGCCTGCTGCAGCGGATGGCGTTCCTCGGCATCGGGATCGGCTGCGCGCTGAACCTCAAGTTCGGCGTGCGGAGCTCGCACTACGCGATCGTGCTGCTCTCGGCGATGTTCGGGGCGGCGGTGAGCATCCGCCAGGTGCTGCTGCACATCGAGCCGGGCGACCCGGGGTACGGCGGGCCGGTTCTCGGGATCCATCTGTACACGTGGACGACGGTGCTTTGCGCGTTCACCATCACCGGCACCGCGCTCCTCATGTTCTTCGACGGCCCGCGGCCCTCGGCGCCGGGCCCGCGGCGGCTCGACGGTCTCGAGCGGGCGGCGGTGTGGCTGCTCGTCCTGCTTGCGATCGCGAACGTCGCCCTCGCCTTCGCGATGTGCGGTTTCGGCTGGTGCCCCGACGAACCGCAGGGCTACTGGCTCTTCGGCGGCGGATGAGCAACCGTCCGGTCACCGAACCCTGACCGTCCGGCGACCCCTCACTCACGAATCGCTTACCGAATCGGTGGAACGTGCGGCCTTCCCCCCAGGAGAAGAAGGCATGCGCCCCTACGTACCGATCATCGCCGCCGTCGTCGCCGCGACCCCGTCCGCCCTGAACGCCGCCGATTGCCCGCTCGGACCCGTCGGCTGCTCGCCGACGATGGAACTCGAGTTCATCGGCCGCTACTCGACCGGCGTCTTCGCCAACGGCGGGGCCGAGATCTCGGCGTACCACCCGGGTTCGAAGCGGCTGTACACCATCAACTACGCCGATTCGAGCGTCGACGTGGTGAACCTCGCGAACCCCGCGTCGCCGAGCCTGATCACCAAGATCTCGACGCTGCCCTACGCAGGCAGCCCGAACAGCGTGGCGGCCGGTCGCGGGCCGACCGCGAACGTCGTCGCGGTCGCCATCGAGGCGTTCGGCGACGACGTGCCCGGCAAAGTTCTCTTCCTCGAGGCCGCGACGGGAGCCGTGCTGGGCATGGTGACGGTCGGGGTCCAGCCCGACATGTGCACCTTCACGCCCGACGGCACTCGGCTGCTCGTCGCGAATGAGGCCGAGCCGGCCGACAACTACTCGGTCGACGCCCCGGGCAGCGTGTCGATCGTCGACCTCTCGGCGGGCGTCGCGGTGGCCACGGTGAACACCGTCGGCTTCGGCGGCGTTCCGGCCAAGCTCATCGATCCCGAGATCCGGCCGTACGGACCGGGCGCCACGCTCGGGAACGATCTCGAGCCCGAGTACATCGTGGTCTCGGCCGACTCGTCGACGGCGCAGGTCGTCCTCCAGGAGCACAACGCGATCGGCACCCTCGACCTCGCTTCGGCGACCTTCACGCGGATCCGCTGGCTCGGCACCAAGGACCACGGCGGCGCCCCGTGGCGGCTGACGCTGGCCGAATTCGTGAACCCGCCGGTGCTCGGAACCACCGCGTCGGGACAGGAGATCCACCTCGGCGGCATGAGCGGCCTCTGGTTCGACGGGATCGCCTCGAACGGGAACCTCAAGTTCCTCGCGGCCCCCGATCGCGGCCCGAACGCCGAGCCGGTCGACGTCGACGGCGACGGCATCAAGGAGCGGCCGTTCGCCCTGCCCGGTTACCAGCCGCGGATCTGCAGCTTCGAGGTCGCCCCGACCGGCGGCCCGCTGGTGCTGACCGGTCAGACCTTCCTGACCCGCCAGGACGGCTCGCCGCTCACCGGACTGCCGAACGTCTTCGGCCAGGCCTCGGGCCTCGCGTACACCGACGAGGAGCCGGTCGACGGCTTCGGGCAGCCGCTGGCCACCGACCCGCTCGGCGGCGACATCGAGGGCCTCGTCAAGCTCACCGACGGCACCTTCTGGATGTGCGACGAGTACCGGCCCGCCCTCTACAAGTTCGACGCGACCGGCCGGCTCGTGAAGCGGTTCGTGCCGTTCGGCTCGAACGCCTTCGGCGTCGACGTCGGCACCGAGGCGTTCCCGGCGGTCTATGCCGCCCGCCGCGCGAACCGCGGCTTCGAGGCGATCGCGACCTACGGCGGCCTCATCTACGCGTTCGTGCAGAGCCCGCTCGACAACCCCGACGTCCCGAACGACAACAGCTCGAAGGCGTCGCTCAGCACCCGCATCCTCGTCTTCAACCCGGTGACCGAGACCACCGTCGCCGAGTACCTCTACCGCATCGAGGGTTCGGGCAGCGACAAGATCGGCGACGCGGTCGCCGACGGCCCGGGCACGTTCCTCGTGGTCGAGCGTGACGACGGGACCGGCCCGACCGCGAAGAAGAAGATCTTCCGGATCTCGCTCGCGGGAGCCACGAACCTCGCGACCCTTCCGCCGGCGATCGCCGGGCCCGGCGGGACGCTCGAGCTCATGACCCCGGCGCAACTCGCCGCGAACGGCATCGTGCCGGTCGCCAAGACGCTGCACGTCGATCTCGCGGCGATCGGCTTCGCCGACGTCGCCGACAAGGTCGAGGGCCTCGCCCTGATCGATCGCTCGCGACTGGCGGTCATCGGCGACAACGACTTCCAGACGGCGGGCACCCTGAACATCGCGACCGGGACGTTCGGTCTCGTGAGCAGGCCGACCTACCTCGGCATCATCGAGGGAACGTCGAATCCGCTCGACTCGAGCGACCAGGATGGCGGCATCAAGTTCCTCAACTGGCCGGTCGAGGGCCTGTTCCAGCCCGACGCGATGGCCTCGTTCTCGATCGGCGGGCAGGACTACCTCTTCACCGCCAACGAGGGCGATTCCCGCGACTGGTCCGGGTACAGCGAGGTGAAGCGGGTCAGCCAGCTCACGCTCGATCCCGTGGCCTTCCCGGCCGGGGCGTGGCTGAAGGCGAACAGCCGCCTCGGGCGGCTCCAGGTCACG
>JBEIUL010000161.1:0-5878 GCA_040374395.1 Phycisphaeraceae bacterium | reverse complement strand
GATCGTCGTTCCCGCCTCGTCGATCGCGACCGACACTCCGAGCCCCGCGTTGAGCCGGGGCTGGGCCGCGACGAGACGGGCGGTCGAGACGACCGTGCCCGCGGTCGCGAGCGAATGCACGTAGACCGCGCCGCATCCGCCGAATCCCGGCTGGTCGTCGCCGCTGGCCCCGACCGCGAGGACCGGCGCCGCGGACGGGCCGCCGAACGCGACCGACCGGCCGAACACGTCGGACGCGGTGACCGGCACGCCGGACAACGCCGCCGCCTCGGTCCACGGGTTCGCACCGATGCCGCGACGGTAGACGGCCACCTGGCCGGCGTTGAGCTTGCCGGCGACGTCGATGCCGGTGCCGCCGACCGCGAGAAGGTTGCCGCGGATCGCGATCGCGGTGCCGAAGTAGTCCTTGGTCACCGGAGACGGCCGCTGGATCCGCTGGTCGAGCGACCAGGACGATCCGACCTTTCGGAAGACGTACGCAACGCCGGCATCGGCGATCCCCGTGGGATTCGCCATCGGGGCGCCGATCGCGACGAGGTCGCCCGAGACCGCGACCGCCCGCCCGAACGTGTCGCTCGCCGCCGCGTCCGGCGCGACGAGCTCGGCCTCCTGCGTCCACGCGCCGGCGATCCGGCGGAAGATCCGCACGCTGCCCGCATCGAGCAGGCCGGACCGGTCGTCGAGCGGCGAGCCGACCGCGAGCAGGTCGCCGTCGCGGGCGAGCACGGCGCCGAACTCGTCGTTCAGCACGACTCCCGCGGGCGACAGCGTGCCGGACGTGCCGACCAGGCTCACCGTCACGCAGTCGGCGAGACCGTCCGCGTCGACGTCGGTGTCGGCCGTGCCGCAGCCGCACTGGCCCGCCGCGATCTTGGCCGGGTCGCTCGGGCACCCGTCGAAGCAATCTGGCGTACCGTCGCCGTCGCCATCGGTGTCGGCCGTGCCGCAGCCGCACGCCCCGGGCGCGGTCTTGAGCGGATCGGACGGGCATCCGTCGCTGCCGTTCGCCGCGCCGTCGCCGTCGAGATCGGGGTCCTCCTCGTCGGCGACGAGATCCCCGTCGATGTCGCAGCGGAAACGGCGGATCCGCACGTCATCGACGGCCGCCTCGACGATCGACGACGACGAGCTGTCGGCCACCGTGAACTTGATCCGCATGTTCGCCGTGGGGGCGACCAGGTCGGCGATGCGGAAGGAGACCGTCTTCCAGGCGAGCAGGTTCTCGGTGACGGTCTCGACCGCGACCCAGGTCGCGCCGTCGTTGTTCGAGATCCACGTCCGGAGGGCGTCGGCGGCCTGGTACGGGGCGAGGCCGGTGGAGTTCGAGTACCAGCGTGCGTAACTGAGGATCGGGTCGGCCACCCCCGCGAGATCGATCCGTGGCGAGGTCAGCGAGGTCATCCCGTCATCGACGTCGGCCTCGCCGAGGGCCCCGCCGGGCGAGCCCTGTCCGGTGACGAAGCAGGCCGTGCCGGTTCCGAGCGGGTTGTCGGCGTCGGGCGCCGCCGGCGTGCCGTTGGGGGCGGCCACGCGTTCCCAACGGCCCCCGATGGCGGTGTCGTTCGCCGCGGAGAACGACCACCCGAGGTCGGTCTCGGCCGAGTCGGCGAAGATCGCGACGTCGTCGAGCGCCGCGACCGCCGAGAACGGCGACGCGGGCTCGATGGTCGTGAGCCCCGAGACCGTGTCGGTCGCGAGGAACTGGAACCGGACCGTGGTGCCGCACGGGGCCGCCGGCATCGTCGCGCGGTAGCGGTCGCTTCCGAGCGGGGTCAACGCCGCCTCGACCCACGGACCGCCGTCGATCGACGTGCGGATGCGCGGGCTGCCGGCGGCCAACGTCACCCCGGCGTTCGGCGTGACGTCGATATCGAGGGTTGCGCCGCCCGCCTGCGCGATGACCGACGGGACGCCCGACGGGTAGCCGAAGAGCGCCACCGGCCGCTCGAGCCGCCAGACGAACAGCCCCCGCTGCATGTCGCTGCCGATGATCGTCCCGCTCGGGAAGAACGGGTAGTTCGACCAGAGCCCGCCGAAGCCGAAGCTGTTGCCCTCGGGGAAGGTGTCGAACCACGCGATCTCGACCGGGGCGACCGGATCGGTGATGTCGAAGATCCGCAGCCCGGACTTGTAGGACGAGCTGAAGAGGTGGTTCCCCCGGACGTACTCGTTGTGGTCGATCGTCGGCAGCCCGACGGTGAAGGTGCCGGCGAGCGTCGGGTTCGAGAGGTCCTGGATGTCGACGATCCGCCCCTTGCAGGGAACGCCGAAGTAACTCTCGTCGAACTCGTCGTTCACGTACAGGAACCGCTTGTCCTCGGAGAACCACGCCTGGTGGCAGAACGCGGCGTCCGGGTACTCGAAATGGGCGAGCTGCACGATGCTCGACTTGTTCGTCACGTCGATGATCGTGACGCCGGTGTTGCCGAAACCCCCGTTGAACCCGCCGCAGGCGAAGAAGACCTGCTTGCCCGCGTAGGGGCCGGTGCTGTAGGTCGTCACGCACCCGTCGTGCACGTACCGTCCGCCCCAGGTGGTCACGAACGCGGGGCTCGCGGGGTTCGCGAGGCTGTAGATGCGGAGGCCCTGCGTTCCCCCGCCACCCATGCGGTAGAGGAAGCCGCTCGCCTCGTCGATGATCATCGTATGGGTGTCCGCGTTGCCGCCCGCGGTCACCGTGTTGGCAAGCGTCACCGTACCCGAGTCGATCTGCGCGAGGTCGATGACCTGGATGCCCGAGCCGCCCTCGCTGACCGCGTAGCACCAGGTCTGGTAGGTCTTCATGTTCCGCCAGGTGCTTTGCGGCCCGGGGATGAAGCCCACGACCACGGGCGCCGCCGGATCGGTGATCTCGACGAAGCCGGTGCCGTCCGAGCAGCCCATGATCGCGTACTCGCGGCCGGCCGGGCTCACGTAGCCCCAGCAGTCGTTCCCCGAGGTGTTCGTCGCGCCGCCGAGGTTGAACTGGTTCAGCGGAATCCACGACTTCAGCGAGATGCCCGCCGACTCGAACGAGGTCGAAGCGACGCCGCCCTCGGTCCAGATCGGGCCGTAGACCGGCTCGTGCGGGACCTTGCCCTTCGGATCGTCCTCGTGCGCGATCGCCGGCCAGGCGAAACCGATCGCCGCCGCGATCGCGACGACGCGGAATACGCGTGAACGGAGGTTGGCGAATCGAGTCCCGGACCGCACGTTCCACCCTCTTCGAGTCTCGGGGAGACCCCGCACTGACCGTCTACGCCCGCGGAGCCTTGCTTCCGCGGGAACGCAGCGATTGACGATACTCCCTACCGGCGGCGTGGATAGGGGCGGCCCGGAAAGTTGGTGCGAATGAGGCCGTTTATCTCATCTCGGAGATCGGGTCCGGAAGTCGTGCGTCCCGGATCGCGGGTTCCCGGACGCGTTCTTCGCATGCCCTCCCCGCGGTTCAGCGGGCGCGACGGCGGCGGGAGGCGACGAGGCCCGAGAACGCGAGGATCGCGACCGCGCCGGGCGCGGGGACCGAGACGGAGATGTTGTAGTAGCCGTTCGACGACCCGACGGTGCCGTCGAGAATGGTCTGGATCTCGGCGGAAACGATGTAGGTCCCGGCCGCGAGATTCACGTCGGTGAAGTTCACGAAGGACGAGGTGGTGTCGATGACCGCCTCGGTATCCGTACCGAAGTACACCCGCATGGTCGTGCTCGAGCCGAAGTTCCCGCCGGCCTGGGCGAACACGGTCACGACCGCGGCCTCGTCGAGCGTGAAGATGAGATCGATCGTGGAATTGGCACCGACCCGCCGCGAGGTTCCCGAGCTCGAGGCGAACGTCTCGCCGACGGCCGAGATCGAGGTCGAGGACAGTTCGGAGCCCTGGCTCGCGAACGCGTAGATGCCGGACTGGTTGAGGGTCGAGTTGCCGAACCAAGCCCCGAATCCGCTGTCGGACGGGCCGGTCAGGACCACGACCTCGCCGACCGGAGCCGAGCCGGTGGCGGCCGACCGGAGCGCGGAGACCCCCGTGAAGATGGCGGCGTGAGCGACCGGCGCGAGGCCGGCGGCGGCGGCGATGGCCGCGAAAGTGCAGTTCCCTCTCATTGTTCCCTACCTCCCGGGCGATGACCCTTCCGGGACCTGCCCGGTCGGAGTGTACGGATGGAACGGGATAAGCAAGCCGGAACCCGACCTTTTTCCCGACTCGCGCGGGCGGGGCCGCCGGCCCGTACCCTTTCGGACCTTCCCGTCCCTCCCCGGACCGCATGCGCACGGATTTCCAGACCATCGTGATCGGCGGCGGCCACGCGGGCACCGAGGCGGCGTGGGCGGCGGCGAACGCCCTCGGCGAGGGCGGCCGCGTGGCCCTGGTCACGATGGATCCCTCGCGGATCGGCACGATGTCGTGCAACCCGGCGATCGGCGGGCTCGCGAAGGGCCAGATGGTGCGCGAGATCGACGCCCTCGGCGGGCTGATGGGCCTCGCGACCGACGCGACGGGCATCCAGTTCCGGATGCTCAACACGAGCAAGGGCGCCGCGGTCCGCGGGCCGCGGGCCCAGTGCGACAAGCTGAGGTACGCGCGGGAGGTCCAGCGGCTGGTCGCGGGGCATCCGCGGATCGAGGTGTTCGCGGGCACGGTCGAAGAGCTGCTGGTCGAGGACGGGCCCGACGGGCGTCGCGTGCGTGGGGTGCGGCTGCCCGCGGGCTCGGGGCCGGTGCAGGCCCGCGGGCACGAGGGCGACGAGGGGCTTCCATTGCCGCCGGCGGAACCGGTGTATCCGTCGCGGGCCGACGAACCGTCGGCCGGACCGCTCGCGCTCGTGGCGCCGACCGTCGTGCTCACGACCGGCACCTTCATGCGGGCCCTCATGCATACCGGCGAGCGGAAGACCGAGGGCGGCCGCATCGGCGAGGGCAGCGCGGTCGGCATCTCGGCGACGCTGCGGTCGCTCGGGCTCGAGCTCGGGCGGCTCAAGACCGGCACGCCGCCGCGCCTCGACCGCCGCTCGCTCGACCTCGAGTCGCTCCCGCCGCAGCGTGGCGACGACCCGCCGGTGCCCTTCTCGGATCTCACCGCGCCCGGCGCCGCGTTCCCGCGCCTTCCGCAGGTCGAGTGCTTCGAGACGCGGACGAGCGGCGAGATCCACGAGCTGATCCGCGAGAACCTCCACCTCGCCCCGATGTACGCGGGCGAGATCGACGCCGAGTGCGGCCCCCGCTACTGCCCGTCGATCGAGGACAAGGTCGTGCGCTTCGCCGACCGCGACAGCCACCACGTCTTCCTCGAGCCCGAGACGCTCGACGGCGACGACATCTACTGCAACGGCATCTCGACGTCGCTGCCCGAGGGGATCCAGGAGCGGATCGTCCGCGGCATGCCGGGGTGCGCGAACGCCCGCATCGTGCGCTTCGGCTACGCGGTCGAGTACGACATGGTGCGGCCCCACCAGATCGACGCGACCGGCGAGGTGAAGTCGGTGCGCGGCCTCTTCCTCGCGGGGCAGATCAACGGTACGAGCGGCTACGAGGAGGCCGGCGGCCAGGGCACGATCGCGGGGCTGAACGCGGCCAGGGTCGCCCGCGGGCTCGAGCCGGTGCGGCTCGGCCGTGACGCGGCGTACCTCGGCGTGATGATGGACGACCTCGTGACGCGGACGCCGCGCGAGCCCTACCGCATGTTCACGAGTCGGGCCGAACACCGCCTGCTCCTGCGGGCCGACAACGCCGACGAGCGGCTCACGCCGATCGGCCGCGAGCTGGGCCTGGTGTGCGATCGGCGCTGGGCGGCCTGGAAGGGACGCGAGGCGCGGCTCGCGTCGCTGCGGGCGGCCCTCGGGGCGACTCGTCGCGAGGGCAAGAGCCTCGCCGATCTCGCCCTGCGGAACGACGTTACGGTCGAGG
>JBEIUL010000552.1:0-1724 GCA_040374395.1 Phycisphaeraceae bacterium | reverse complement strand
GCCCTCGTCGTAGCAGGCCCGCGGGCCGATCGGGTTCACGTTGCCGCGGTACTCCTCCGACTGCGGGCTGCGGTCGGGGTCGCCGTAGACCTCGCTGGTCGAGGCGTGCAGCACGCGGGCCTTGACCCGCTTGGCGAGGCCGAGGCAGTGCATCGCCCCGAGGAAGCTCGTCTTCGTGGTCTTGATCGGGTTGTACTGGTAGTGGCCGGGGGCCGCGGGGCAGGCGAGGTTGTAGATCTCGTCGACCTCGAAGAAGAACGGCTGGGTGACGTCGTGCCGGATGAACTCGAAGTTCGGCTTGCCCATCAGGTGGGCGATGTTCGACTTCTGGCTCGTGAAGAAGTTGTCGAGGCAGAGGACGTCGTGGCCCTGCGCGACCAGCCGGTCGCAGAGGTGGGAACCGAGGAAGCCGGCGCCGCCGGTGACGAGGATCCGCTTGAGCATGGGAGCGGCAAGGTAGCGGAGGGTGGCGCCGCTTGCCGATCGCGTCCGGCCGTCGCACCATGCCGCAATGGCCGACATGGCACCTTCGACGGGCAGCCGCTCCCGCCTCACGGTCGGCACGATGACCGGCACCAGCCTCGACGGGCTCGACGTCGCCCTGGTCGCGATCGGGGGCGAGGGTCTCTCGATGCGGGCGACGCTCGTCGCGCACCGGTCGTTCCCGCTCGGGCTCGCGGCCCGGCTGCGCGACGCCTGCGAGGGGAAGCCCGCGCCGGCCGGCGAACTGGCCGGACTCGCCCGCGAATTCGGGCTCGCCCACGTCGAGGCGATCCGGACGACCGTCGGCGATCGGCGGCCCGACCTCGTCGCGGTGCACGGCCAGACCGTCTTCCACCGTCCGCCGGTCTCGTGGCAGCTCGTGAACCCCTTTCCCATCGCCGACGCGTTCGGCTGTCCGGTCGCGAGCGACCTGCGGGGGGCGGATCTCGCGGCCGGCGGGCAGGGCGCGCCGATCACGCCGCTGGCCGATTGGGTGCTTTTCCGCGGTCCGGGCCCCCGGGCGGTGGTGAACCTCGGCGGGTTCTGCAACCTCACGGTCCTGCCGCCGGCGGGCGACGCGGAAGCCCTCGCCGCGATCGCCGGTTTCGACGCCTGCGCCTGCAACCAGGTGCTCGACGCGGCGGCCCGGGCGGCACTCGGAAGGCCCTTCGATGCGGACGGGGCGGTCGCGGCCGGCGGCTCGGCCGATGCGGGAGCGACGGCCCGGTTGCGGGCGACGCTCGATCGCCAGCGGAGCGAGGGACGTTCGCTCGGGACCGGCGACGAGGCGGCGGCGTGGGTCACCGAACACGCCCCGCGGCTGGCGGCGGCCGACCTGCTCGCAAGCGCCGTGGCGGCGGTCGGCGGCTCGATCGGGGCGGCGATCGCGGCGAGCCTCGCGAAGGCCGGTCACGCGTCGAACGGCGAGATCCTGCTCGCGGGCGGCGGGGCGAGGAACCGAACGCTCGCGGCGGCGATCGCCGTGACCGCGGGACTGCCCTGCCGCACGACCGGAGACCTGGGCGTGCCCATCGAGGCCCGCGAGGCGATGGAGATGGCGATCCTGGGGACGCTCGCCCACGACGGCGTGCCGACCACGCTGCCGCAGGTCACGGGACGGCGCGAGACCGCGACCGCCGACGCCCTCTGGTGTCTCCCGCGCGGTTCAATCGTCCGGTGATTCCGTCGCCGGATCCCGCGCCCGCAGCACGGGCCGCACCGCGAGCAGCGCGACCACCGCG
>JBEIUL010000098.1:0-7605 GCA_040374395.1 Phycisphaeraceae bacterium | reverse complement strand
GGTAGAGCACCGGGCGGATCGCCGAGCG
The DNA here is from genome assembly GCA_040374395.1 of Phycisphaeraceae bacterium. Taxonomy (GTDB): domain Bacteria; phylum Planctomycetota; class Phycisphaerae; order Phycisphaerales; family SM1A02; genus JBEIUL01. The sequence continues at coordinate 7,577 of JBEIUL010000098.1, read as the reverse complement.
ATCGAACGCCTCGAGCACGGGAAGGAAGAACCTCGCGACCGCGTGGGCCCGGAAGTCGGGGCTGAAGAAGCCGACGCGGATCGGCTCGGCCGCGGCCGGGGCCTTCGGCAGCGGCGGCAGTTTCGGATCGGCGGCGATCGGCCTCGCGAACGCCGCCGCGGCCTGCCCGAAGGTGCGGTGGGCGAGCGAGACCGCCGCGTGCGTCGCGTCGGCCCGGTAGCCCGAGACGATCGCGGCGATCTTCCGCGGTTCGAGCGAGTCCGGATGCCGCGCGACCAGGTCCTTGGCGATCGCGGCGGCCTCGTCGGCGGCGCCGGTGACCAGCAGTTCCATCGCGAGGTTGATGCCCGCCCGCAGGCGATCGGGATCGAGCTCAAGCGCCGCCCGATGGGCCGCGATCGCCTCGTCGCGACGGTTCAGCCACGCGAGGCAGCTGCCGAGGTTCGTGACGATTCCCGCGTCGCGCGGGGCCAGCTCCCTCGCCCGCTCGAGGCTGGCGAGCGCCTCGGCGTGGAGCCCCAGCATCACCAGCGTCTGCCCGAGCGCGGCGTGCGAAGCCGCCGCATCCGGCGCGAGGTCGCGGATGCGTGCGGCGACCGCCCTCGCCTCGTCGTGCCGCCCCCGCGTCGAGAGCTCGTCGTAGCGGGCCCGCAGCGCGTCGAGCTCGCCGCCGCGATTCGGAACGTACCTCGGCTTCATTCGTCCATCCCCGTCGCGAGCGCCTCCCGAAAGACCCGCGTGAGTTCGCCGGCGAGGCCCCGGGCATCGCCGAGCGGCCCCGCCGCGATCCGCCCCGGCAGCTCGCGCCGCAGCGTGGCGAGTCGCTCGGCGTCGCCCGCGATCCGCCGCGCCGCCTCGACGAATCCCTCGGCCGAGCTTGCGACGAGCTCCGGCAACCCGACCGCCGCGAGCAGCGACGCCCCGACCCGCGACGCGTGCCGGTCGCCGGCGAGCGTCACCACCGGCACGCCCTGCGCCAGGGCCTCGACGGTGGTCGTGGTGCCGTTTCCCGGAAAAGTATCGAGCGCCACGTCCATCGCCCCGTGCAGCGCGACGTGCTCATCGACCGTCGCGGTCCGGCCCCGCAGCTCGACCCGATCGGCCGCGAGCCCCGCCTCGCCCAGCCAGCCGAGCCACCGGGCCCGGGCCCCGGCCGACGCCAGCCCGGGGCTCTTCACGAGCAGCCGCGAACCCGGCACCGCGAGCGTCGCTCCCGCGAACAGGCGGGCGACCGCCGGGTTCAGCCGCTCGGTCGCGGAAAGGCAGCCGAACGTGAACGATCGGCCGGTGGTGCGCGGCACGACCGGCGCGTCGGCGACCCAACGGATGAACGGCGCCGCGACCCGCACCAGCCGCTCGGAGGCGTGGGACTCGCTGCCCTCGGGATCGGTCATCGCGTCGACGATCCGCAGGTCGATGCCGGGCACGCCGGTCGTGTTCGAGTAGCCGAGCCAGGTCGCCTGGACCGTCGCCATCCGGCACGCGAACTCGCCGAGCCGAGCCCCGGCGGTCAGCCCCTGCAGGTCGACCGCGACGTCGAGCCGGTCCCGCCGGGCCCGAGCGACGAGCCCGACCGCATCGAGGGCGTGCGCCTCGACCCAGTCGGGGCCGAGCATCGCCGCGAATCGCGCCGACCGCCCGTCGCGCTGCGGCGACAGCATGTACGCGAACGGCCGGATCTCGCTGCGGTCGAACGCCTCGAAGACCGGCAGCAGGAATCGCCCCACCGGATGCTCGCGGAAGTCGCCGCCGAAGAAGCCGATGCGGATCGGCTCGCCCGGCTCGCGGCGCGGCGGCCGGAACGGCCCGCCGAGGCGACGGTCGGCGGCGATCGGCTCGACCGCACCTCGGAGCGCGATCCCGTAGGTCCGGTGCAGCGCTGCGAGCGCCGTCGGTGTCCGGTCGGGCAACAGGTTCGCGAGGTACGCGGTGAACCGCATCACCTCCAGGTCGGGCGGCCCGGTGCGGGCGAAGCGGCGAATCGCCTCCCCCGCCTCCTCGCCGGCCGCGACCGCCGCGAGCGCCGCCGAGAGCGCGATTGCCGCCTGCGGGTCGAGCGGATCGCGGTCGGTTGCCGCGTGGTAGGCCGCGATCGCCTCGTCGAACCGCTCGCATCGCTCGCGGGCCAGCCCGAGATTCAGCCACGGACCGGCCGGGCCGGGGTCGATCGCCGTCGACCGCTCCAGCGCCGCCTCGGCCTCGGCCCACCGCGAAAGGCCGAGCAGGGCCCGGCCTTCCGCCGCGTGGTTCTCGGCGTCCGTCGGGTCGATCGCGACCAGCTCGCGGGCCGCCTCGAGGGCCTCGCCGAACCGACCGGCCGCCGCCGCCGCCGCGTACCGGCGCTGCCGTTCGGCGCGCGGCGATCCGCCGGAAGGTGGCCGGTTCCCGCGACGGTCCATCCGCGTGAAGTTACCGCGCGAGGCTCGGCGCCACGGCCTGCCGCCTCCGGATCACCACGATCGCGATCGCCACGGCCGCCGCAAGCGTCACCGCCGCGGCGATCGGCACCACGATCGTTGCCACCGACGCGATCACCGCGAGGGACGATTCCGCGAGGCCGTAGACCGGCGTGAGGATCCCTCCGCTCGAGATCGTCGCCCCGGTCCGCCCGAGGGCGCTCAAGCCATGCACCAGCCCGGCGGCCCCGCCGCCGGCGACGAGCGACGCCGCCCAGCCGAGCAGGGGGTCGTTGGGCACGATCCCGGTGAACTGCGATCCGGCCACGAGCGTGCCCGCCGCCATCGCCGCCGGCGCCGCGACCGCATCAAGCACGTTCGCCAGGGCGGGAACGCTGGTCGCCAGCACCTCGAGGGCGGTCGCCACGAGCAGGGCGGCAAAGGCCACGTCGGTCGCGAGGAAGCCCAGCGATGACGGCACGCCGACCCAGCCCATCCGGGCCGCGAACGACAGGCACAGGACCGGCACGAACACCCGCAGGCCGCAGGTGGCGGCGAGGCCGAGGCCGACGACAAGGGCGAGCAGGGCGTTCAGGGTGTCCATGGGCGGGATCCTCCGGGAGGTTCTTGGGAAACCGGGACGGCCGGTTTCGGCGATTCCCGCCGCTTCCGATGCACCGGATCCTGACCGTACCGACCGCCTGGCAGCGTCCTCACGTGCTGAGCCCCGGGCTCGCCGGGCCCCGCCGAATGCCCGCCCACGTGAGGTCGCCCATTTGAGGTCGATGCCCACCCGCATCCGCCTCGGCATTCCCGTGGTCGAAGGAGGTCTCACCCTCGGCCGTCGGCGGGGCATCCTTCTCCTCCCGCATCGCCGCGAGGTCCCGGTGCTCGTGCGGTAGGCTGGAAGTTCCATGGTGCCGAAGCGGATCCCCGTCCTCTCGAAGCTCGACCTGGCGCTGCTGCTGGGCATCGCGACCGCGATCGTCTCGCACGCCACGGGTCACGTCGCCGACGGGGACGAGTTCCTGTCCCCCTGGGGAATCCTCCAGCTTTCGTGGACGTTCCTCGTCACCTTGGCCTGTGCGTTCCGGGCGATGCAGCGGGCCGACGCGATCGCCGTGCGTCTCGGCGAGCCGCTCGGGCCGATCGTGCTGACCGTCTCGGCGATCGCCATCGAGATCTCGATGATCTCGGCGGTGATGCTCACCGCGGACCCGATCCCGACCGTGGCCCGCGACACGATGTTCGCGGTGCTCATGATCCTCCTCGGAGGCTTCACCGGGCTGGTGCTGGTCGTCGGGGCGTACCGCGAGAAGCAGAGCTTCAACTTCGACAGCGCCGTGAGCTACATCGGACTCATCGCCGCCCTCGCGACGATCGGCCTGGTCCTGCCGCGTTTCACCGACAGCCGGCCCGGCGGCTTCATGTGGCCGCTGACCGAGGTCTTCGTCGCTTTCGCGTCGATCCTCGTCTACGGGACGTTCCTCTGGCGGCAGACCACGGTCGATCGCGGCGATTTCGCCTACGAGGACCGGTCGGGCAAGGCCGCGGTCCGCCGTCGCGAGGCGCCGACGCGGGGCCAGGCGTGGCTGCACGGCGTCGGCCTGCTCGTCACGCTCGTGACGATCACCGCCCTCGCCGAGGGGCTGGCCGAGGGCGTCGAGCAGGTGATCACGGTCTGCGGGCTGCCGCGGGCGTCCGCGGGCGTGGTGATCGCGGCGATCATCCTCGCCCCCGAGGGCCTCGCGGGCCTCTCCGCCGGCCTGCACGGCCAGATGCAGCGATCGGTCAACGTGCTGCTCGGCTCGGTGCTCTCGACGATCGGCCTCACGATCCCCGCGGTGCTCCTGCTCGGCCTCTACACCGGGAAGCCCGTCGAGCTCGGCCTCGAGCCGACCGAGATCGCGATCCTCGTCGCGATGCTCTTCGTCTCGGGGCTGAACTTCAGCCGCGGCCGCATCGGCTTCACGCAGGGCATGGTCCACCTGACGCTCTTCCTCGGCTGGATCGCGATGATCTTCGACCCGTGAGGCGCAGGGCGCCTCACCCGCGTGGAGGGCGGGGCCATGCCCCGCCGCGCATTCAAGACCAATCCCGTCCCGCAGACCCTCACCCCGCGAACGCACCCGCCCTGATCAGCCCCTCGATGCGGGCGATGTCGGGCGACGGCGGTCGGTCGCGCTCGAGCTTCGGCACCGCCTCGCGGACCGTCGCGAACGTCCGCTCGACGCCGGCTCCCGAGACGAGCGGCCGCTGGCTCTCCATCGCCTCGGCCATCACCAGCAGCTCGATCGCGATCACGCTCCGCAGCAGGTCGAGCGACCTCATCGCCTTCAGGGCCGCGGTCGCGCCCATCGAGTTGTAATCCTCGATGCCCGCGCTGGTCGGCACGTTCCCGACGCTCGCCGGGGCGGCGAGGGTCATCATCTCGTTCACGCACGCGGCGGCGGTGTACTGGGCGATCATGAATCCGCTGTGCAGGCCCGGGCTCGGCGAGAGGTAGGGCTTCACCGGGTTCTCGCGGTCGTGGGCCGAGAGCAGCCAGAAGACGCGGCGTTCCGAGATGCCCGCGACGTGGCACATCGCGATCGCGAGGGCGTCGAGCGGGATCGCGAGCGGCATGCCGTGGAAGTTCCCGCCCGAGACGAGCTCGCCCTCGCCGGGCTTCCCGCCGGCACCGGCGGTGAAGACGAGCGGGTTGTCGGTCACCGCGCCGAGCTCGCGGCGGATCGCCCCCTCCACCCAGTCGATCGCGTCGAACGCCGCCCCGAGCACCTGCGGCATCGCCCGGAGGCAGTAGGGGTCCTGCACCCGCGGGTCGTTCTCGGCGTGGGCGGGCAGGATGCGGCTGCCCTCGAGGGCCGCGAGCAGCCGCCGCGCGACCTCGACCTGGCCCGGCTGGCCGCGGGCGGCGTGCAGGCGGGGGTCGAGGAACGCGTCGGTCGCCCGGCACGCGTCGATCGACATCGCCGCCGCGGCGAGGGCGGCGGAACGCACGCGGCCGAGGTCGGACAGCAGCAGCGAGCCCGCCGCCGCCATGAAGTGCGTGCCGTTGATGAGGGCGAGGCCCTCCTTGCTCTCAAGCCGCAGCGGCTCGAGCCCGACGCCCCGGAAGAGGAAGCCCGCCGGCATCGACCGCTGGTTCAGCCGCACCATGCCCTCGCCGAGCAGGGCGAGGGCGACGTGCGAGAGCGGGGCGAGGTCGCCCGACGCCCCGACCGAGCCGCGGCTGGGGACGACCGGCGTGATGCCGCGGTTGAGCATCTCGGCGAGGCGCTCGACGACGACCGGCCGCACGCCGGAATGCCCGCGCGACAGGCTCGCCGTGACAAGCAGCATCATCGCCCGCACCGCGTCGTCGGGAAGCGGGTCGCCGACGCCGGCGGCGTGCGAGCGGATCAGGTTCGCCTGCAGGTCGCCGAGCTCGCCCGGCTCGAGCCGCACCCGCGAGAGGCTGCCGAAGCCGGTGTTCACGCCGTAGACCGCGTCGCGGCCGGCGGCGGCCCGTCCGACCCCGGCGCGGGCCGCCTCCATGCGCGAGCGGCCGTTCGCGCCGAGCGCCACCGTCCGGCCCCCGCGGGCGACCTGCTCGACCTCGGCGATCGTGAGCGGCTGCCCGTCAAGGACGAGCGGGTTCGAGACGACGGGGTTCGGTCGGTCCGAAGTCACGCGGGGAATGGTACCGGCTCCTCCGCCGCATCCGCTTGCCGGAGGGACGCGTGGGGAGTACAACCCGACCCGTGGCACGAACCGCCGATCGGACCGGAGCGAGACCCGAGGAACCGTCCCTGCGCCGATCGCTCGTGCTGCCGGTCGGGATCGTCGCCTCGGCCCTCCTCTTCGCCCTCGCGGTCGCCCCGTGGATCTCGCTCCGCGGCGTCGCCGGTCCGGTGATCGCGATGAGCGAGCGGCCCGCCTTCGCCGCCCTCGCGACCCTCGGCTGCCTCGCGGTCGGCATCGCGATCGCCGCGGGCGTCGGGCGGCTCATCAACGCCGTGGTCGGCATGTTCGCGCTCGGCTGCGGGCTCGGCATCCTCGCGATGCGGGCCGGCACGGTCGAGGATCTCGCCTTCTCGGGCGCCGCCGCCGGCGCGACCCTGCGCGGCATGGCGATCGAGACGCTCCTCTGGGCGGTCGCGATCGGCGCCGCGAGCGTGGTGACCTTCCGCATCTCGGGGCCGTTGCCCGACGCGGTCGAGGTCGACGATCCCCGCCTCGACGGGCCGTTCGGCCGGAACGCGTTCCTCGCCCTCGCGGCCGGGCTCGTGGTCCTTCCCGCGGCGTGGCTGCTCGCCCTCTCGCCGATGAAGGGCCAGGCCCTCGGCGCGGTCGTCGTCGGAAGCATGCTGGCCGGGCTCGGCGGTCGCCTGCTCGCCCCGCGGGTCGCGCCGGTGCTGCTCTTCGCGGCCCCGTGCCTCGCCGCCGCCCTCGGCCAGGCCGTGCTGTCGACGATCGTCCCCGCCGCGGCCCCGATCGGCGACCTCTACGTCGCGCAGCAGATCCCGCGGATCGCCGTTCCCATGCCGATCGACTGGGCCGCCGGCGGGACCGCGGGCATCGCCCTCGGCATCGGCTGGTCGCGGTCGTTCCTGAAGACCGAGCCCGAGCGCCGTCCTCGCCGCCGCTGAACCCCGCAAGCATCGAGCCAAATCCAAGCCATGTCCCTCCTCGTCACCGGAACCGTCGGGATCGATACCGTCCACACGCCCGATGCGACCGCCGAGAAGGTCCTCGGCGGCAGCTGCTCCTACTTCGCCGCCGCCGCGAGCCAGCTCGCCCCGGTGCGGATGGTCGCCGCGGTCGGCAACGACTGGCCGGCCGAGCATGAGAAGCAGCTCGCGTCGTTCCGAAACCTCTGCATGAGGGGCCTCGAGCGTCGGGCCGCGAGCAGCACCTTCGCGTGGGGCGGCCGCTACTTCGACAACATGAACCGCCGCGAGACGCTGTTCACGCGCCTCGGGGTGCTCGAGGAGGCGCCGCCGAAGGTGCCGGCCAAGTACCGCGACAGCCGCACCGTGTTCCTCGCGAACACGCACCCGCTCGTGCAGCTCGACCTGATGCGGCAGTTCCCCGACCGGCCGTTCACCGTCTGCGACACGATGGACCTGTGGATCAACATCGCGCGCCCCGAGCTCATGAACCTGCTGTCCGAGGTCGACGGCTTGATCATGAACGACG
>JBEIUL010000471.1:0-2217 GCA_040374395.1 Phycisphaeraceae bacterium | reverse complement strand
TCTCGGGCGACTTCCAGTACCAGTCGATCACGCGGGCGATGCGGTACGACCCCGGCGTCGGCCGCGTGCCGCTCGACGTGCCCGTCGGCACCACGCAGAGCATCGGCATCGGGATCAACGCGGCCGGCGCGGTCGCGGGCCGCATCAGCCATCCGACCCTCGGCACGGTCGCGGCGACCTGGTCGCCGACGAACGCCATCACCACGCTGCCGGCGCCGCCCGGCACCTGGAGCTACAGCACTGCGGTCGGGATCAACGACGCGGGAACCGTCGCGGGCTTCGCGACCTTCATCCAGCCGGGAACCGATCCGGAGAAGGTCTGGCGGTACACCGCGAAGGGCGGCTGCCAGATGCTGCCGTCGCTCGGCGGGATCAGCTCGATCGCCCGCGACATCGACGCGAGCGGACGCATCGTCGGGCACTCCGAGTACGCCGCGGGCCTCTACCGCGCGGTGATCTGGCAGGTCGCCGGCACGGTCACCGACCTCGGGCCGGCGCCGGGCTCGACGCAGACCTTCGGCCTCGCGATGAACGACTCGGGCGTCGTGGTCGGCACGGTGCCGGCGAACGCGAACGCCATCGTCCACCGCCCCGGCCAAGGCTGGCAGGTGCTGCCCGATTTCGGCTTCAAGGCGGTCGCCTACGACGTCAACGCGGCGGGCTGGATCGTCGGTTGGGCCGACGTCGCGCCGTTCAAGACGGTGCCCGTGGTGTGGGACCCGACGGGAGCCCTGCACAACATCGCCGAGCTCGTCGATCCGGGTCGGTTCTACTTTCCCGGCGACTTCTCGATCCCGATCGCGATCAGCGACGCGAACGTGATCGTCGTCTACGGCATGGACTTCACGGTGAGCGGCGACCCGCGTTCGCTGCTCTTCCGGATCAACCGGGTGGGCTTCCCGTGCCCGGCCGACCTCGACGGCAACGGCTCGGTCGGACCGGGCGATCTCGCGACGCTGCTCGGCGCCTGGGGCGGCGGGGGAGCCGCCGACCTCGACGGCGACGGCACGGTCGGCCCGGCCGACCTCACCGCGATGCTCGGCGCGTGGGGTTCGTGCGGCGCGTGACCGCGCCGCGGCGGCTCGGGGTCCGCGCGGGAAGGACGGGCATGGCACTACCCATGGACACGGTCGACTTTCTCGGCATCGGCGCGCAGAAGGCTGGCACGACCTGGCTCTTCCGCCAGCTCTCCCGCCATCCGCAGGTGGCGTTTCCCCGCGGCAAGGAAACGCACTACTGGGATCGTCACGCGTCCCCGCGGGCCGATGAGTGGGTGCGGCTGCTCCAGCCGGCGACTCGCCGTACGGCCGACGGGCGTCCGGTGAGGACCGGCGAGATCACCCCGGCCTACGCCCTGCTTCCGGAGGCGTCGATCCGGGCGATCGGAGACCGCTGCCCCGACCTCCGCCTGTTCATGATCCTCCGGAACCCGATCGAGCGGGCGTGGTCGGCGGCGGTCATGGAACTCGTCCGCGCGGGGAAGCGGGTCGACGAGACGAGCGACGCCTGGTTCCTCGAGCATTTCGAGGCGCCGGAGTCCTCGGCGCGGGGCGATTACGCGACCAGCATCGAGCGGTGGCGGTCGGTCGTTCCCGGTGATCGCCTGCTCGTCCTCTTCCACGAGGACCTCGCGGCTCGCCCGCGCGAGGTCCTCGCATCGCTCGGGACGCATCTCGACATCGACGCGGCCGATCTCGCCGCGCTGCCGGATGCGACGCTCCGGGAGGTGGTGACGCCGTCGCTTTTCGCCAACGGGGATGATCCGCCGTCGCCGCCGCCGTTGAGGGCGTCGCTGTTCGAGCGGTCGCTCGAGATCCATGGCGACGGCATCGCTCGGGTCGAGCGTCTGCTCGGACGCGACCTCGGCGCGTGGCGGGCTCCGCCCCGCGATCCCGCGCCCGCCGGTCCGCGGATCGCGGTGCCGTTGCGGGGGGCGCGGCCCGCGCATGCCGCGGACCGGAGCGCGACGCGGCACGGGCTCGTCGGCCCCGCCGACCTCTGGGAGATGAAGCGGAAGTTCCAGATCGACTTCCTCCGACGGGCCGGGCTCCGGCCCGGGCATCGCCTCCTCGACCTCGGCTGCGGCACGCTGCGCGGGGGCATACCCCTCATCGAGCATCTCGAGCCGGGCGGCTACGTCGGCGTCGAGATCCGGGCGGAGGTGCTCGAGGAGGGCCGTCGCGAGCTGGAGGAACGAGGGTTGGCCGACCGGCGCCC
>JBEIUL010000279.1:0-4072 GCA_040374395.1 Phycisphaeraceae bacterium | reverse complement strand
GCCGGCCCGTTCCGGATCGCCCTGACCCACGGCGGGATCGTCGACGACGGCGTCGCGTTCCTCGGGACGGCCCGCCGCCGCCTCGAGGAGGAACTCGATCTCTTCACCGGTCTGGCGACCCGCATCGAACGCGGCGAGCTCGACGAGGCCGCGGCCCTCGGCGAGGCCCGCGCGCGGATCTCGCCCGCCGCCCGCAGCGCCGGGGTCGACGACGAGCGGCTCTCGTCGTTCCTCGGGCGGGCCTACCGGGCGATGAACCTCGCCGGCGTCCGCCACGAGCTCTTCCGGCCCCGCAGGGCCTGAGCCCCGCGCGATACCCTGCCCGGCCCGCGTGAACCAGGCGAGCGACGAATCCGGACCGCACGACCCGTACCTCGCCCTCCGCGAGCCGAATTACCGACGCTTCGCGTTCTCGTTCCTCTGCTCGAGCGTCGGGCTGCAGGCGATGAACACCACCGTCCTCTGGGGCGTGTGGGAAGCGACCCGCGATGCCCTCGCCCTCGGCTGGACCGGCGTCGCCCGCGCCCTGCCGGTGGTCGCCCTCACGCTGGTCGCGGGCCAGGCGGTCGACCGGCTCGACCGGCGGCGGGTCTTCACGGTCACGCAGTCGCTCTTCGTGCTGGTCGCCCTCGGCCTCGGCGTCGCGAGCCACCTCGGGGCGGGCTTCTCGAGCGTACTCATCCTGCTGCTCGTGAGCGGGATGATCCGGGCGTTCAACGCCCCCTCGCGGGCGTCGCTGCTGCCGTCGCTCGTGCCGCCGGCGAGCTTCGAGAACGCGATCGCCTGGAACAGCGGCATCTTCCAGTGCTCGGCGATCGTCGGACCCCTGCTCGCCGGACTCATCATCCGCCTCACCGGCCAGACCTGGCCGGCGTTCGCGCTGTCGACGCTGCTGCTGACCGCCGCCGCGATCGCCTCGCTCGGGCTGCGGCCCCGGCCGGTCGAGCGCGACCGCGAACCGATCTCGCTCTCGTCGTTCCTTGCCGGGTTCCGGCACATCTACGGGGAACGCACGATCTTCGCGGCGATCCTGCTCGACCTGCTGGCGGTGCTCTTCGGCGGGGCGACGGCGCTCCTGCCCATCTTCGCCGAGGAGATCCTCGCGGTCGGGCCGATCGGTCTCGGGGCGCTGCGGGCGGCGCCGTTCGTCGGCTCGGGCGTGATGGCGGGCTACCTCGCGTTCCGGCCCCGCATGCGGAACGCGGGGCCCGCCCTGCTCTGGTCGGTCGTGGTCTTCGGGATCTGCATGATCGGGTTCGGCCTCTCGACGTCGTTCCTGCTCTCGCTCGTGTTCCTGGCGATCTCGGGCGCCGCCGACAACGTGAGCGTCGTGGTGCGGCACGTGCTGGTCCAGACGCGGACGCCCGACCGGCTGCGGGGCCGCGTCTCGGCGGTCAACTCGGTCTTCATCGAGTGCTCGAACGAGCTCGGAAGCTTCGAGAGCGGTCTCGTCGCCCGCTGGATGGGCCCGGTCTTCTCGGTCGTCTCGGGCGGCATCGGGACCCTCGCGGTCACCGGGCTCATCGCGTGGCGGCTTCCCGAGCTGCGGAAGCTCCGCGAGCTGCGCGAGCAGCAGCCCGACCTGCCGCCGTGACCGGGCCGCGATACCCTGCGGGGCCCATGAGCGAGACGCCCTCCGACACGCTGCTCCAGTCGCTCGGCCGAGCCGGCGACCGGCACCACGGGTTCGTGAACGTGCCGATCTTCCGCGGCTCGACCGTGACCTTCCGGACCGTGGCCGAGATGAAGGCGGCGCCGCACGCCGATCCGGCGTCGGAGGCGTACGTCTACGGCCTCCTCGGGAACCCGAACACGCGGGCCCTCGAGTCGACGGTCGCGACCCTCGACGGCTGCCACGGGGCGATCGCGGTCGGAAGCGGGCTCGCGGCGTGCACGATCCCGCTGCTCGCGTTCCTGTCGGCGGGCGACCACCTGCTCATGGTCGACTCCTGCTACGGGCCGACGCGGTTCTTCTGCGAGAAGGTCCTCGGGCGGATGGGCGTCGAGGTGACCTTCTACGACCCGGCGGCCGGGGCGGCGATCGAGGGCCTGTTCCGCCCGAACACCCGCGTCGCGTTCATGGAAACGCCCGGTTCGCTCACCTTCGAGATGCAGGACGTGCCCGCGATCGCCCGGGCCTGCCGCGCCCGCGGCGTCACCACGATGATCGACAACACCTGGGCGACGCCGCTTCTCTTCCGGCCGGCCGCCCACGGCGTCGACGTGACGATCCACGCCGCGACGAAATACCTCTCGGGGCACAGCGACCTGCTTGCGGGCGTGATCTCGTGCCGCGACGAGGCCACGTGGCGGCGGGTGCGCGAGATGACCGACCTCCTGGGCCCCGGCGTGAACGCCGAAGATTGCTTCCTCGTGCAGCGCGGGATCCGCTCGCTCGGCGTGCGGCTGAGGCGGCACGGCGCGAGCGCCCTCGAGATCGCCCGCTGGCTGCGGGGCCGCGGCGAGGTGAGCGACGTGCTCTTCCCGCCGCTCGAGGGCGATCCGGGGCACGCGATCTGGAAGCGGGATTTCGACGGCGCGGCCGGGCTGCTCGGCATCACGCTGCATCCGCGCGGGCCCGGCCGGCTCGAGGCGTTCCTCGAGGGCCTCGAGCTCTTCCGCCTCGGCTACAGCTGGGGCGGCTTCGAGAGCCTCGTCGTCGCGAGCGAGCCGTGGACCTGGCGCACCAGCCCGCTGCGGCCGACCGTCGCGGCGAGGCATCCGCTGGTGCGGCTCCAGGTCGGGCTGGAAGATCCGCGCGACCTGATCGAGGATCTCGGGCGCGGGCTCGCGCGGTACGCGATGGCCTGACACCGGAAAAAGTTCCCCTCCTCCGGAATCCGTCGCGAGCCGTGCTACCGTTGCCGCGGGAGGCAGGACGTGCGGCTACCGAGACTTCAGGCGACGCTGGCCATCGGGCATTGGGATCGGCTCGAACTCACGGGGACCGACGGGAAGACCCTCCTTCTCGAGCGGGGACGTGAGTGGTACCTCGAGCGTGCCGACCGCATTCTCGGGCTCGTGGGCGGGCCCCGCGAGCTCATCGAGATCGACACGGCCCAGACAGTCGGGATCCGGATCCACGAGAACCGGCCGCCGAAGGCGGACCGACCGATTGACCCGGACCGCGAAACCCGGCAGACTGATGCTTCCGCAGGAGGATCCTATGGAGATTCCCGCTGAGATCGCGAGGATCCACGCCCATTTCAAGCAGGACTGGCGAACGCCGTTCCGCCCGATACGCGTGCGGTTCCGGAGTCGTAGCGGGGTCCAACGCTATGAACTGACCGAGGTGGGCCAGGGCATCTTCATGCCATACCTCGGCAAGTTCATCCTCGTGCCGCCCGGGATGCCCCGCGCCGACTTCTACCTGAACGACTTCATTGACGTCGGATTCATCGACGAGCTCGACGCCCGCGAGCGGCGCCGCGAGGCGTCGTGAAGCTCGCTTGGACGATCAGAGCGGGTCGCGTTTCGGCTCGCCGGCGCGGCGAGGGTACATCTTCGGCGTGGTTCGCCGCTTGAGCACGGCGACGATCGTGCCGGTCGGAGTCCGGACCGGCTCGAGGGCCTCGGCGTGCAACGCGTGTAGGGCTCGCTTCGACGCGGCGATCTCCTCGATCGCCTTCTCACCCTTGATCGCGAGGACATGCCCCTCGACCTTCGCGAAGGGCAGCGTGAGCTCGAGCAGCGTCGGCAGCGCCCCGACCGCGCGGCTGGTGACGGCATCGAACCGCTCGCGGTAGCGATCGCGGTCTCGTCCGGCGTCCTCGGCCCGGGCCGCGACGACGGTGACGTTCGGGAGACCGAGCGCCGCGGCGACCGCCTCGAGGAACCGGACCTTCTTGCCGGTCGCCTCGAGCAGCGTGAAACGCGTACCGGGCATCGCGATCGCGAGCGGAATCGCGGGCAGTCCCCCGCCGCTGCCGACGTCGAGGACGTCCTTGGCGTCGAGCGAGGCGAGCACGGGAAGCAGCGTCAGGCTGTCGGCGACGTGGCGGATCCACATCGCCTCCGGCTCGTCGACCGCGGTCAGGTTGAACTTCCGGTTGGCGTCGGCGAGGAACGCGAG
>JBEIUL010000495.1:0-2068 GCA_040374395.1 Phycisphaeraceae bacterium | reverse complement strand
GGTCGAAGAGGGCCCGCATCGCGGCCTCGATCTCGGCGAGACGGGCCTCGATCTCGACCTCGGTCCAGAGCCGCAGGTCGGTCGCGACCTGGTCGTTGCGGCTGCGGCCGGTGTGGAGCTTCTTCCCGAGGTCGCCGACGCGGGCGATCAGCTCGCGCTCGACCCACGAGTGGACGTCCTCGTCGTCGGCGGTCTCGAGCGGCGACGGGTCGCGCTCGACCCGCGCGAGGATCTCGCGGAGGGCCGCCTCGAGGCGGATCCGCTCGTCACGCGAGAGCACGCCCGCCCGCTCGATCGCCCGGGCCCAGGCCATCGAGCCCACGAGATCCTCGCGGACCAGCCGCCGGTCGAACGGCAGCGAGTCGTTGAAGCGGCGGAAGAGGTCGTCGACCGGGCCTTCCTGCCGGCCCGCCCAGAGCGGACCGGAGGAGCTCGACGGGACCGTCGCGGTTGCGGAGTGGGCGTCGCTCATGCTCGGGCCGGGGTCGAGGCGTGCGAGGCGCGGGGCGACGGGGCGCCGCCGGGCGCGTCGAGGTCGTGGCGTTCCTTGAGGGCCTTGATCCGCGACGGCAGCGCGAAGAGGCGGATGAACCCGCCCGCGTGCGACTGGTCGTAGACGTCGTCGGCGCCGAAGGTCGCGAAGCTCTCGCTGTAGAGGGCGTTCGGGCTGCGGCGGCGGACGGCCGTCGCCGTGCCCTTGTGGCAGCGGACCGCGACCTCGCCGGTCAGCGGACCCGCGATCGACTCGAACGCGGCCTGCATCGCGGCCCGCACCGGCGTGAACCAGCGGCCGTCGTAGATGACCTCGGCGAAGTCGAGGGCGAGCTTCTCGCGGAAGTGGAGCGTGGTGCGGTCGAGGACCATCTCCTCGAGGCCGCGGAGGGCGGCCATGAGGATCGTGCCGCCCGGCGTCTCGTAGCAGCCGCGGCTCTTCATGCCGACCAGGCGGTTCTCGATGAGGTCGACGCGGCCGACGCCGTGGCGGGCCCCGATCGCGTTCAGCGCCTCGAGCAGGGCGACCGCGCCGAGCCGCTTGCCGTCGACCGAGACGGGCCGGCCCCGCTCGAAGCCGACGATGGTCTCCTCGGGCCGGTCGGGCGCCGCCAGCGGATCGACGGTGCGGGTCCAGATGTCGGTCGGCGGCGGGTTCCACGGGTGCTCGAGCTCGCCACCCTCGTGCGAGATGTGCCAGAGGTTCGCGTCGCGCGAGTAGATCTTCTCGGCGCTCGCCGAGCAGGGGATGTTCCGCTCCTTCAGGTAGCCGAGCAGCTGCTCGCGGCTGCGGAGGTTCCACATCCGCCACGGGGCGATCACGTCGAGGTGCGGGGCGAGGGCCGCGTAGGTGCTCTCGAAGCGGACCTGGTCGTTGCCCTTGCCGGTGCAGCCGTGGGCGAGGGCGTCGCAGCCGGTCTCGAGCGCCGCCTCGACCTGGGCCCGGGCGATGATCGGCCGGGCGATCGAGGTGCCGAGCAGGTACTTGCCCTCGTACATCGCGCCGCTCATGACCATCGGCCAGACGAACTCCTCGAGGAAGTCGGCGCGGAGGTCACGCACGATGCAGGTCGACGCGCCGGTGCGGCGGGCCTTCTCCTCGATGCCCTCGAGCTCGCCCTCGCCCTGGCCGACGTCGGCGACGACGGCGACGATCTCGCAGCCGTAGCGTTCCTTCAGCCACGGGATGATGACGCTCGTGTCGAGGCCGCCCGAGTAGGCGACGCAGATCTTGCGGGGGGAACGGGATTCCTTGGCGGTGGACATGGGAATGGTCTTTCTCGTGTTTCTTCAGCGGAGGAGCGAGAGGAGGAGGGCGTTCTGGGCGTGCATGCGGTTCTCGGCCTGGTCGAAGACGACCGACCGCGGGCCGTCCATCACGTCGTCGGTGACCTCGTCGCCGCGATGGGCGGGGAGGCAGTGGAGGAAGAGGGCGCGGGGGCCGGCCAGTTCCATCGCCTTCGCGTTCACCTGGAACGGCCGCATCGCGGCCCGCTTCGCGTCGTCGTCGGCCTGGCCCATCGAGATCCAGGCGTCGGTGTAGACCGCGTCGGCGCCCCGGAGCGAGGCGAGGTCG
>JBEIUL010000106.1:0-7309 GCA_040374395.1 Phycisphaeraceae bacterium | reverse complement strand
TGAAGCGAACCACCGCGTCCGACTGGCTGGCCGCCAGCACCGCCTCGGTACGGTTCGAGAACGAAGGCTCGCCGGCGGCGAGACGGACGTCCGGCGGGAACGCGAAGACCGAGATCCGCTCGAGGGCGAGCGGACACCCCGACGACTCGAGCCGCACGCGGAGGCCGTCGGCCCGAACCGCCGGGAAACGCACCGTACGTCGCGTGCCGATCGTCTCGCCGTGCGCGACCTCGCGCCAGGCGCCATCGACGCGAGCCTCGGCCCGCCATGCGACGCACCTCCGGCCGAGCGTTGCGGGCTCGCGCAGCTCGAGGATTCCCATCGTCACGGGCTCGGGCCAGGCGCATTCGACCGTCGCAAGCTCGACGCCATCGTCGGTCGCCCAGAAGGTCGTCTCGTCGGCGTCGCGAAGCCGATCGGGCCCATGGATCGCCTCGCCGCCACGGGTCGTCGATGCGGTGATCGTCGCATCAAGCACGAGATCGCGATCGAGCACCGTCGCGATGCGGTTGCCCAGGCCGGCGACCCGCGCGACGTCACCCCGCCGGAACGCGCCGTCCCGATCGGCGGGGATGCCGATCAGCAGCGGCTCGCCCTGGGCGACGCTCGCGAACCAGGCCTCCTCCAGCTCGGGGATGCTCAGCAGGACTTCGTCTTCGGACAGTTTCCAGTACCAGGACGGTCGGATCGAGACGAAGCGTTCAATGCCCTGCCAGGCGTTCTCGCGCGGCGCGACCCGGGCCTCGACCGGAGCGATCAGGAAATCGGCATCGGCGGAGTTCGCGACGCAGGTCTCGCCGCAGGATGCGGCCAGCTGCGACCGGTCGGCCTCCGCGGTCTTGCCGGTGATCCGCACCTCGAAAAGCGGGCCGAACCGCCGGCACAGCTCGTCGATCTCTTCGGCGACCGCAAGGCTGATGCCCTCGCCCGTCAGCGAGACGCCGAACGGCATCGTGCCGGCCGCGGCCGCCGCGACCTCACCGACGATTCCCCGCTCGGCCAACGAGATGCCGTCCGCGCCGCGGGCGACCAGCATCAATCCATCGAGCCCCATCGACCGCACGTCCTCGACCCATGGTCGCGCCGAGAAGCCCTCGATGCGGAAGCGAGATCGATCGTCGGTCGGCTCCACGGCGTCGCGATCGAGAAACGTCGGCAGTCCGAGATGCACGAGCACGCAGGTCTCGTGTCGCAGCCGACGCAACTGACGTTCGCTCGGAACCGGCCCGCACGGTCCAAGCGGCCCGGACGGCGGGACGAGCCCGAGCGAGAACGCGATGATCGCCAGCGCCGGCACCGCCTCATCCTAGCGACGGACGGTCACGGACCGTACGGGTCGCTCGCGTCGCCGGTGCCGAACGCGCCCGATTTCCAGGCGGCGACAAGGAGCGCGATGCCCGAGACGACGATCGGCGGTCCGATCCGCAACGCGAAGCGGATCAATCCCGGCAGGAGCCGCACGACGGCGACGTCGGCGATCGCGCCGGCCAGCGGCGCGAGCACGACGACCAGCCAGAGCCACGACGGGAAGCTGTCGTAGTCGTAGGCACGGCCCTGGGCGGCGAGGCCCACGATTCCCACGATCATCGTCGCGATCCCCCCTGCCCCGAGCGTCATCCGCAGCGGGATCGCCAGCAGGCCGAGCAGCCCGCACGCGAACGCGATCGCCCCGGCGGTCACCGCGAGCTTCGCGCTTCCCGAGATCAGGAGGAGCCCGGCCAGCGATGCCGCCGGGAAGGCAAGCGACAGGAAGATCCCCGGGCCACGGACCTTGCCCGTCGCGAGGAACGCGGTCAGCAAGCCGGCCGCGACTGCGGCTCGGGCGATCACCCAGCGCGTCGACTCGCCCGGTACCTCGAGTACCGCAAGCACGGTCGCGGTCGCGAGCATTCCCGCGAGCAGGGCGGCACCGAGCGGCCCGCGATCGTCGTCGCGGACCTCGCGCAGCCCGATCGCCCCGCCCCAGATCGCGGCGGCCGCGAGACAGGCGATGGCCGTGATCCAGCGCGTCGCGGGCGGCCACGCCGACAGGATCGCGCCCCCTTCCTGGACCACGCCCGCGCGGACCGCCACGGCGGCGATCGCGATCGGAACGAGGACCGCGGTGAATCGCCGCACGATCGGCAGGAAGCGGCTGCTGCCGCAGGCGAAGGCCGCGATCAGCGACGGAATCAAGATGGCATGCAACGCGAGATGCTCTTCCACGGGCGCCTCCGAATCCGGGTGTCACCGGGCAAACTACGGCAAATGAAAGCGAGGCGACGGCGGGTCGCCTCGCGGTCGGAGGGAGAACGGCGGCGGATCGCTTACTTGGCCTTGCCGGCCTCGAGCGCGACGATCACGCGGACCTCGTCGCCGAGCGAACCCTTCTCGACGCCGTAGGTCATGCCCCACTGGCTGCGCTTGATGGTGAACATGGCCTCGAAGCCGGCCTTCGGACCGCGACCCATGTCAGCGCTCCCGGTCATGGTCACCGTCGCGCACGCCTCGTGGGTCTGGCCGTGCATGGTCAGCTCGCCGCAGACCTCCCACGTGCCGGGCGACTTGAGAACACCCTTGGAGCTCTTGAAGGTCATCGCGGGGAACTCCTTCGCGTTGAAGAAGTCCGGACTCTTGAGGTGCTTGTCGAGGCTTTCGTTGCCGCTGTGGACGCTGTCGATCGCGATCGACACGTCGAACTCGGGAGCCTTCTCGCCGCCGAGATAGACGATCGAGCCGGTGACAGCGTCGAACTTGCCCCAGAACGCCCCCGCCCCCTGGTGCATGACCCGGAAGAGGGCCTTCGAATGGACCGGGTCGATCGACCAGGTGCCGTCGTTGGCCGGGGCGGCCTGGGCCGGAGCCGGGGACTGGAGCGGCAGGGCGAGCACGGTGGCGGCGGCCCCGAGGAGAGCGGCGGAGACGACGGAGATCCGGATGACGTTCATGGGGTTCCTGAGGGGGAAAGGCCGGTCCACGGGACCGGAGGAGAGATCGGGGACGGATTCCCGACCGAAGGGGGTGGGTTTTAGCGTGGATTAGGTGTGCGGATGCAGTGAAACGCAGTTACGCACGGCAGACTAAGGCCCTTCCGAGCAATACCAGTTCCAGACGCTAAAGTGAGCCGAACGTGAGGCCAAAAGACGCGAAAGCCATGGCTTCTTAAACCGAGTGAACCATCAAGACAGGTTATAGGGCATTGATTCACAGCATTCTGATTCGAAACTGTCGACATCAGTCGTGTTCATGCTTTCTTTGCGCACGATCGTGCTCTTATCTCCTCGTGGACTCGACGTGGCTCTCCGCCTGCCTTGCCATGCCGCCGAAAGCTGGCTTCAACTGAGCGCTGGGGCCCCCCGCCGACGCCCATCGCCGGAGAAGCTTCCGGCGGCCACGAAACCCATCAACGGGACCGCTTCCGTGGACCGCATCCTTAGCATGGCCAAACCCCATGCGTGCAAACGGAAGCCCCCGCTCGTTCCCTTGGACCCGGGCAGCTTTGGCGACCGGCCTCGTCGCCTCGTCCGCTTCGGGCTGGCGGCCTCCGCCCTCTGCCTCGCAGACCTCCGAGGGTGACCGACCCAGCTTCGAACTGCCCCCGAAGGTCAGGCCGGCCTCCGGCCTGAAGGCTTCGCTCTTCGCGATGGAGCCGCTGGTGGCCGATCCCGTTGCGTTCACGATCGACGAGAAGGGCCGGTTCCTGATCGCCGAGAGCGCCCGCCAGGAGCTCGGCGTCGAGGACAACCGCTCTTCGCGATGGTGGCTGAACGACGACCTCCAGTGCCGCACGATCGAGGACCGCCTGCGGATGTACGAGAAGTGGGCCTCGAAGCGCGAGGGCGGCATGGCGTACTACCGCGCCCACGACGATCGGGTCCGCATGATCGAGGACACCGACGGCGATGGCCGCGCCGATCGCGGCACGATCTTCGCCGGCCCGTTCAACGAGCCCCTCGACGGGACCGGCGCCGGCGTCATCGCGAGGGACGGCGACGTCTGGTACACGAACATCCCCCACCTCTGGCGGTTGCGCGATCGTGACGGCGACGGCATCGCCGAGGAGCGCGAGGCGGTGCACACGGGTTTTGGCGTGCGCGTCGCGCTCCGCGGCCACGACATGCACGGGCTGACGTGGGGACCCGACGGCCGGCTGTACTGGTCGATCGGTGATCGTGGCTACCACGTCACGCTACCCGACGGTCGGGTGCTGTCCGATCCGCAGTCCGGCGCCGTCTTCCGCTGTGAGGCCGACGGCAGCGGACTCGAGGTCTTCCACTACAGCCTTCGCAACCCGCAGGAGCTCGCCTTCGATGATCTCGGCAACCTCGTCACCGGCGACAACAACTCCGACGGCGGCGACAAGGCCCGCATCGTGTACGTCGTCGAGGGCGGTCACACCGGCTGGAGCATGAACTACCAGACGCTCGAGGGAGCGAATCTCCGCGGACCGTGGAACCAGGAGGACATCTGGGCGCTACGGCCCGAGCTGGCTCCCGACAAGGTCTCGCGGGCTTCCGCGGTACAGCCCGCGTGGACGATTCCGCCGCTCGATCACGTGGGAAGCGGTCCGTCGGGGCTCGTGCATTATCCCGGCCTCGGACTTCCCGATCGCTACCGCGATGCGTTCTTCCTCTGCGACTTCCTCGGCGGCGATGCGTACAGCCGCGTCCTGTCGTTCCGCCTCGAACCGGTCGGCGCCGGGTACCGCGTGGCCGACGTGCATCCGTTCGTCGAGAACGTCCTGCCGACCGACGTCGACTTCGGATACGACGGTCGCTTCTACGTGAGCAACTGGGCCGGCGGCTGGTACAGCAACGGCAAGGGAGAGATCTACGCGGTCTGGGATCCCGAGCGGATCGACGATTCTCGGATCGCGCAAGTCGAGCGGCTCTTCCGCGAGGGCTTCGCGGGCCGCGATCCCGACGAGCTCGTCACCCTCCTGTCGCATCCCGACCAGCGGGTTCGCCTGCGGTCGCAGTTCGCGCTGGCCGACTGGGGTCCGGCGGCGGCGCCGCTCTTCCTCGACACGGCCCGTCATGCGACCGATCGACTCGGGCGGCTTCACGCGATCTGGGGTCTCGGCATGCTGGCGCGACTCGAGCGCGACGGTTCGCTCGCCGCGCCGCTGCTGGGACTGCTTGACGACGGCGATCCGGAAGTTCGCGGCCAGGCGGCGAAGGTCCTCGGCGAGTCGGGCGTGCGGTCGGCGATTCCCGCGCTCGAGCGGCAACTCTCGGATGCGACCCCGCGGGCGAGGTACTTCGCGGCGATGGCGCTCGGTCGTCTCTCGTCGCTCGAGTCGGCGCCCGCCATCGTGGCGATGCTCGCCGAGAGCGACGGTGCGGACGTGTTCCTCCGGCATGCCGGCGTTCATGCGCTCGCGGCGATCGGCGACCGGACGGTCGCGGCTGGACTCTCGCGCGAGCCGCAGGTCGAGCTGCGGCTGGTGGCGGCATTGCTCTATCGCGCGTGGCGCGACCCGTCGCTCGGGCGGATGCTTGGCGATCCGAATCCGGCGATCGTCGCCGAGGCGACCCGGGCGATCCACGACCTTCGAATCGAGGAGGCCATGCCGGCGCTTCGACGCTTGGCTTCGACCTATGGAGCCGTCGCGGCGGACAATTCCGATCAGGTCCGCGATCGATTCCGGCGCGAGCGCTGGACCGAGGTCGCCGATGGCGGCGGCGCCGACCTTTCCGATCCGGCCACGTTCGCCCGCGGCGTCTCGATCGTTGAGGAGGTCGATGAGTTCGCGGGCGCTCCGCGGGCTGGCGACCGGTACCTGCAACGAGTGTCCGGCCTCGTGACCGCACCGGCTGATGGCGAATATCGGTTCCTCATCGCGAGCGACGACCATTCGGTGGTGCTCGTGTCCGATGGCGAGGATCCATCGCGGGCGCAACCGGTCGCATCGGTGCAGGGTTACTCGGGCCGTGGCGACTTCAGCGGCCAGGCGAATCAGGTCTCGCGACCGATCCGTCTCGAGAAGGGCAAGCGCTACTGGATCGAGGCCCGCCATGCGGAAGGTGGCGGCGATGATCACCTGACGGTCGGCTGGATGCGGCCCGACGGTTCGGTGGAGGCGCCGATCGGTGCGGGCATCGCCCGGCCGCACGACGCGCCGATCCTGAGGAGGGTGATCAATGCCCTCTTCCGCAACGGGACGTCAGATGATGCGGCGGCGATGGCGAGCATCGCCGCGAATCCCGCGAATCCGGCGGCAATGCGTCTCGAGGCGATGTCGGCGCTCGCCGAGTGGTTACAGCCATCCCCGCGTGATCGGGTGCACGGCGCGTGGGATCCGGTCGATGCGATGTCGCGCGACGCGGACGGATTCAAGCAGGCGATGTCGCGGGCGTTGCCCGGACTCATCCGCGTCGACCATGAGGGCGTCCGTTCCGCGGCCCGAGACCTTGCGGCGTCGCTCGGAGTCGGCCTCGATCCGGAGATGCTCCTGCGCACCGTCGCCGATGCCGACTCGCGTCCGGCCGATCGGCTGGCGGCACTTCGTGCGGCGCTTCGCGAGGCGGCGGCGGTACGCGAGCAGGCGTTGATGATCGCGGCGCGGAGCGAACTCGCCGAGCTTCGTGTCGAGGCCAGCATCGCGAACATTCCGAATCGAGCGGCCGAAGTCGACACGTTGCGTGCGATGTTGATGCAGGGTTCCGATGCGGAGCGACGCGCGGTGGCGTCGTCGCTGCAGCGCCTCGATGCAGATGTCGGGGAAACGCTGATCGGCGAAGCGTTCGACGCAATGGTTGGCGACGAGTTGCCGCGATCGATCCATCTCGAGGTGATGGATGCGGCGTCGAGCCGCTCACCCGACACATCCCCCCTGCCGCAGCGAGCTGCGGAACGTCTGGTCGCCCTCGATTCCGCGGGTGGACTCGGTCGTCACGTGCTGGCGCTCGAGGGCGGTGATGTGGCGATGGGCGATCGAGTCGTTCATCAGCATGCCAGTGCTGTCTGTCTGAAGTGCCATGCGATCGACGGGTTCGGAGGGAATGCGGCGCCCGAGTTGCGGGGCGTGGCGAATCGGTTGACTCGCGAGCAGATCCTGGAGTCGCTCGTCTACCCCAACGCTCGCGTGGCCGAGGGCTTCGGCCCCGTGTCCGCGATGCCGGGGATGGCGAGCGTCCTCAGCCCCCGCGAGATGCGGGATGTCGTGGAATACTTGACGACGCTTCGCTGAAAGACGTCCTATAACACAGTCCTGTAATACCCGAGCTTTGGGGTTGCTATCCTGAGACTTCAGGACCGTGTTCCACGTGGAACTCCGTCGTTGAGCTATGGAGGCAGCATGACTGCAGGCAAGGAAGAAGGAAGTGTG
>JBEIUL010000139.1:0-6317 GCA_040374395.1 Phycisphaeraceae bacterium | reverse complement strand
GACCATCGGCGTGCGGCCGGTCGAGTCCATGTCGCGGGTGTCGGGGAAGTTCACCGCGTGGTCGTGGCGGCCGAGGACGATCGCCGCCGCGAGGTCGCGCCGGTCGCGGCCGAAGGTCGCGAGGGCAAGCGACTCGGGGGCGCTCAGCGGGAATCGCCCGGCGTCGGCGGCGAACTCGGGCCAGCGGTGGGGGAAGTTCCGGTCGAGCATCGTTCCGCCGGGGCCGTCCTCGGCGATGCGGCCGTCGAGGTCGGTATCGACGCCCTCGACGAGCACCGCGTACATCGGCGTCTCGCCCTTCAGCGGATCGGCGGCGCGGAGGAGCCTCGGCTCGGCGGCGTCGGCGACGTGCGTCGCGACCAGCGGAGGCTTCGGATCGGCGATCCGCATCTGCGTGATCGCCCCGTCGCCGTTCAGGTCGCGCGGGCCGTCCTCGTCGGAATTCCCGTCGCGGTCATCATCGACCGGGACGGGCGTCGACGACTGGACGTGCGACGACGCGAGCGTCGCGTCGGCCGCGTCGGGATTCATGCGGGGCAGGACGTAGATCACCGCGTCGGCCGGCAGCTTCTCGTCGGCGACGAGCTTCGCGACGAGTTCGGCGGCGATCTCGCTGCCGACGAGGTGCGAGCCGTCGAGTCCGGCGACGACGAGCACCGCCGGCTTCCCGGGCGAGGGCGTCCCGATCGTGACAAGCGGCAGGTCGCGACCGCCCGCCGAGCGGCCGATCGACGAGACGGCGACGGGGCGACCGGTGGCGGCCGCCGCCGAGTCGGCGAGGGCCTTCGCGATCGCGGCCGAGTCGCGGTATCCGGCGGGCGGACCGGCGAGGGCGGACGCCGAGGCGAGCCCGAGGCCCGCGAGCGTCGCGACGAGGTTCTGTTGGTGCTTCATGCGGATGGGATCGTGAAAGGCGACCGTCACAACTCGATCTTGAGCGTTCCCCCGTCGAGAAGATACATGCCGACGAGCCACTGCTCGACGAGATACGGCTCGACGCGCAGCACGCCCTCGACGGTGCCGAAGACCATCGAGTGGCGCCGGCCGACGGGCACCGCCCGGTCGAGCTTCACCTCGATCGCGTCGTACGGGGTCGGCGGCACGCCGATGCAGCAGCCGTCCCACTGGTTGAGCATCACGAGCGCTTCCTTCGACTCGCTGGCGACGAGCGGGAACGCGAGGTAACCCTCGATCTTCACGTGCGTCCCGTCGAGGAAGGCGATGCGGCCGGGAAGCTTGAGCGAGCCGGTGCGGGGCTGGTACGTGTCGCCGGCGCTGACCAGCAGGTCCCAGTTGATCCGGTAGGGCTTCTCGGCGGTGCCCTCGCCGCGGACGACCCAGCGGCCGTCGAGCAGGATCGAGCCGTCGTCCTGCCGGGTGACCGTCCCGGGAACGACCTCGGCCGAGGGAATCGACCGGGCCGGCGGGGGCGTCGGCTCGCTCGGCCCGGTCGCGTCGGGCGAGACCGGAACCGGCGGCGGCGTCGGATCGATCGGCTTCTCGACGGCCGCGACCTCGACGGCCCGCTCGGTGAGCAGGTCGGCGACGAGTTCGGTCGCGGGATCGGGCCCGGCGGGCGCCGCGGTCGGCGCTGGCTCGGGAGTCGCCGTCGGCGCCGGCGTGACCGGGGTCTCGGCGGCCGTGTCGGCCAGCATCTCCTCGAGCTGGGCCGCCTCGCTCGCCCTCGCGCCCGAGCCCGTCCGGCCTTCCCGCGGCGGCTGGAAGGCAAGGATGATCGCGGCGATCGCGAGCAGGCAGGTGATGGCCCAGAAGACCTTCATGCGGGGCGTGCAGCGTACCGGACCGGCGGCGTCCGGTTCCGTGCCGCTTTGGTGGACTCCGCGACGCTCACGGGGCCGGCCGCAGGTTCTCGAGGATCGGCGTGCGGTAGGCCCGGACCGCAGGCACGATGCCGGCGACGACCGCGAGGGCCACCGTCGCCCCGAGCGTGATCACCGCGGCCCTCGGGTCGATGCCGGGCTCGATCACCAGGCCCACCCGCGACTCGAGGATGCCCGCCGCGAGCGACCCGCCGACGAGCGCCATCGCGATGCCGACGAGACCGCCGAGGAACCCGAGGCAGGCGCTTTCCGCGAGCACCATCGAGACCAGCCGCCCGCCCGAGCAGCCGAGCGTGCGGAACAGGGCGATCTGCCGCCGCCGCTCACCCATCGAGTGGTACAGGGCAAGCAGGATTGATACCGCGCTCGCAAGCAGCACCGCCGCGGCGATCGCGATGAAGAGCGAGTCGACGTTCGCGACGATCGCGAAGAGCTGCCGCACCTGTTCCGCGGGCATCGCGACGGTCAGCGTGGGGTCGCGCCGCAGCCGGTCGAACTGCGACTGGATCGACGCGCTCGCGTTCGACCCCTCGCGGGTCGGAACCCGCAGCAGGATGCCGGTGATCTTGCGGTCGTCCTCGATGAGGCTCGCCGCGGTCGCGATCGCGTGCTCGGGTTCGCGCTCGAGGCGGTCCTGGGCGTGCAGGATCCACGAGCTCTCGAGGTCGGTGAAGATCGCCCGGTCGTGGGCGCTGCCGGTCGGGGCGAGGATGCCCACGACGTGAACTCGTGCTCGTCGTGGACGTGCCCGTGTTCCGAACCGGCGCCGGCCCCGTGGGTGAAGAGCAGCCTCGCGCCTTCCTTCAGGCCGGTCGTCGCCGCGACCGTCGAGCCGAGCACGACCTCGAAGCCGGTGCCGTCGCCGGTCGGCGTCCGCGTGAACGCCCGGCCCCTCGTGAACGACCACGGCTCGCCGGGCGAGGGCTCGAACCGCGTAAAGAACTCCGGCACGGTCGCGAGCACCGGATACCCCCGGTACGAGTCGCCCTGCTGGATCGGGACTCCCCACGCCCACGGGAAACTCGCCCGGATCGCCTCGTACCGCGACCACTCGAGCGCCCGCTGCGGGGCGTTCGCGTAGAAGAGGGCGTTCAGCACGCTCGCGATCGGGCTCGCGTCGGCCGAGACGAGGAGGTGGGCGTTCCCGCTGCCGCGATCGAACGCCCGCTGGCCGGCGGCCCGCAGCGAGAGCAGCGTGAGCAGGAGCGCGACCGCGACGCCGACGGTGAGCGCCGTGGTCGCCGTCGAGAAGAGCCGCGTCCGCAGCGAGCGGATGACGATCGCGAGATCCGAGAGGCCGTTCATCGCGCCACCTGGGCCTTTCCGCAGATCTCGGCCATCCGCACCGTCTTCCCGACCCGCTCGGCGATCGCCGGATCGTGCGTCACGAGCAGGAGCGCCGCGCCCGCCTCGCGGCAGGTCTCGCGGATCAGGTCGACCGCCCGCCGGGCGTTCTCGGGATCGAGGCTCGCGGTGGGCTCGTCGGCCAGCACGAGCGGGGGCCGGCAGGCGAGGGCCCTGGCCACCGCGACCCTCTGCTGCTGCCCGAGGCTGTACTCCTCGACCGGCCGGTCGGGAGCGTCGATCGCGAGCGCCCCTAGCAGCGAACCGGCCCGTTCCGCCGGGCTCTCGCCGAGTTCGTTCCGTCCCGCGTCGGCGAAGTGCATCGCGAGCATCACGTTCTCGCGGGCGGTGAATCCCGGGGCCAGGTTGAGCGTCTGGAAGATGAAGCCGATGCGACGGCCGCGAAACCGGTCGCGCGCGGCGCCGCGGAGTTTCGTGAGGTCCTCGCCGCCGATGCGGATCGAGCCGCGATCGGCGTCAAGCAGGCCCGCGACGAGCTGCAGCAACGTGCTCTTGCCGCACCCGCTCGGGCCGCACAGGGCGACCGCCTCGCCCGCGGCGATGTCGAGGCGGGGGATCGAGAGGGCGAAAGCGTCGTCGCCGCGGTACGAATGCTCGAGCTCGCGGATCTCGAGGGCGGCGTTGGTCTTGGCGGAGGCGTTCATGGTGAGAGGCCCGAAGGGCCGGAGTGTAGGACATCAGGCATCCACCCCGGACCCGACGAAGCGCGTCCGGAAGCACCCGTCGCGGGAACTCCGGCCCGGCCGGCGCATATCGAGACGTGCCATCACCTGCGGATGGCGGAAACGAGGAACGTCCCATGTCCGACTCCGACCGACCGAACCCCGCCGACCAGCCCGGACGCCATTCCGAACGGCCCGCGAAGCGCAAGCGGATGACCCCGCTCCGCTTCGAGACCTCGCCGCTTCCCTTCGGCAGCGCGAGCATCTCGACCCTGATCGAGACGCTGCTGCTGAAGGCCCGCAGCGGCGAGTGGGACGCGCCGACGTGCGATGCGTACGCCGCGTGCCTCCTCGAGAGCTCGGCCGAGTTCGGGCTCGAGGAGCTTGAGGAGCGGATCCTCGAGGGCTTCCTGACCGCCCCGATCGCCGCCGGAGGGCCGCACCGGAAGGCGGGCTGACCGCTATCGTGCGGTCATGAGCCGCCTCAACCGCCTGAACCGCTGCCTGTCCGCGATCGCCCTCGCTCTCGTCGCCGGTCCGACGCTCGTCGCCGACCCTCCGGCCGCCGAGGCCCGTCCCTGGGAACCCTCGGTCCTCGAGACCCCGCTCGACGGGAAGGACCGCAGCCTCGTCCTGACGCTCCATCCGGCGATGTGGGTCGCCGTCGACCCGCCGAGCGGCGCGATCCTCAAGGCCTGGAACGGCATGATCGATCCCCGCGGCGGCGGCGACCGGACCGTCCGCCCCGGAACCCGACCCGTCTCGAGCGGGGGCACCTACTTCGAGCTCGGACCGATCAGCGCGACCACGCCCTTCGCGATCGTCCGCAAGGGCACCCGCTCGCCGGCGACCGGCCGCGTCGAGAGCTTTTCGGTGGGCGACGGGGCGGTGACGCTCCGCCACTCGCTCGAGGACGGCCGCGGCGCCGCGATCCCGCTCGACGAGCGGATCCGCGCGACCTCGACCGACGGCACGGGCATCCTCTTCGAGCGATCCTTCCACATCGTCGGCGACCTGCCCGCGGGCACCGAGGACGTCCTCGCGGTCGACTATGGCGGCAAGGGCCTCGTCTCCATCGCTGCGAACCCGACGCTCGGCAAGACCGTGCCCATCGCGGCGCCGCCGAAGGCTTCGGCCGCGAGCCTCAACGCCGCCGAGAAGGCCGCGGGCTGGACCGTCCTCTTCGACGGCACGAGTCTCGACGCGTTCAAGACCTTCGGCGCGAAGCACCCGGCCGAGGCCCCGCCCGCGGGGTGGACCCTGAGCGACGGCGCGATCCTCCGCAGCGGCCCCGGCGGCGACCTCGCGACCGACGGCGATTTCGCGAACTTCGAGCTGCACTACGAGTGGAAGGTCGCCCCGGGCGGCAATTCGGGCGTCATGTTCCGTTCGACCGAGGACCGGAACTACCCCTGGGAGACCGCCCCCGAGATGCAGGTCCTCGACGATGCCCGCCACAACGACGGGAAGAGCCCCCTCACCTCGGCCGGATCGAATTACGCCCTTCAGGCGGCCCCGCGCGGCGTGGCGAAGCCCGCGAACGAGTGGAACGTCGCGTACATCCGCGCCGTCGACGACGGCGTCGAGTATTGGCTCAACGGCGTGAAGACCGCCGAGTACTCGATCGGCAGCCCCGAGTGGAAGGCCCTCGTCGCGAAGAGCAAGTTCAACTCGATGCCCGACTACGCCACCCGCGACTCGGGCAAGATCGTCTTCCAGGACCACGGCGACCCGGTCTGGTACCGGAACATCTTCGTGCGGCCGGTCGACGGCGCGAAGTCGCCCGAGGAGGTCGAGGAGGACCGCGAGGTCGAGGAACTCAAGCCGTCATGAGCCACGGCGGCGGCGGCGGCTTCACCCGCGACAAGTGCCTCGAGTTTCTCGCGGGAGCTGAACACGCCCGGGCCGACTCCCGGGTCGAGATCGCGATCTCGGCGGCGGCGGGGACGCCTCGCGAGGCGGTCGATCTCGGATGCGGCCCGGGCCACGAGACGCTCGCTTTGCTGCGGGCCGGCTTTCGAGTCCTGGCCGTCGACGCCCACGTCGAGGCCGTCGACGCGACGAGGACGCGTGCCGAGCGGTCCGGGGTGGCGGGGGGGCTGTCGACGCGGGTCGAACGGATCGAGAGGCTCGGGCTCGACCCAGGCCGCCACGGCCTCATCCACGCCCGATTCGCCCTGCCGTTCGTGCCGGCACCCGAGTTCCCGCGACTCTGGGCGAACCTCCGCGCCGCTCTCGCCCCCGGCGGCGTCTTGGCCTGCCAGCTCTTCGGGCCCGACGACGGCTTCGTCCACGACGGGTCGTTCGATCCCCTCGAGCTGAACGTCCACGCCGCGGCCGAGGTCGACGCTCTTCTCGCCGGCCTCGAGACGATTCACCGCGAGGAGGTCAACCGTGACGGGGTCACCACGCTCGGCGTGCCGAAGCACTGGCACGTGCATCATCTGGT
>JBEIUL010000280.1:0-4066 GCA_040374395.1 Phycisphaeraceae bacterium | reverse complement strand
CCGTCCGAACCCGAATCGATCCCCGTCTCGGAATTCACCGGCCGCCGCGATCGCGTGCTGGCCGCGCTGAAGGGCGCGGTGGGTCTCGTCCTGGCCGGCGAGGCCGACCCGAGCCTGCACCACCCGTACCGGCCCAACCCGAACTTCGAGTACCTCACCGGGATCGTCGATGAGCCCGGGGCGGCGCTGCTGCTCGACCCGACGAATCCCGTGGCCGAGCAGCGGGCGGTGCTCTTCCTGAAGCCGCTCAATCCCGAGATCGAGAAGTGGGACGGATACCGCGAGACGATCGGGTCGCGGCTGAAGGAGAAGTACGGCTTCGGCACGATCTTCCGGACGAACCGCCTCGCCCTCGCGATGCAGGGTGCGGCCCGGCGGACGAAGCGCCTGGCCTGCCTGCATTCGCTCGCGATGTACAACGCCCCGGTCTCGCCCGACCTCGAGATCTTCCGCAAGGTCGCCGAGCGGATCCCCGGCACCGCGATCGAGGACCGCACCGAGCTGCTCGCCGAGATGCGGGCCCGCAAGAGCCAGGTCGAGCTCGCGCTCATGCAGCGGGCCATCGGGATCACCGCGAAGGGCTACGAGGCGGTGCTGGCGGCGATCCGTCCCGGCGCCACCGAGTTCGACGTGCAGGAGGCGATCGAGCACGCCTACCGGACGAACGGCTCGCGGGGCCCCGCCTACCGCACCATCGCCGGCACCGGCTACAACTCGACGGTGCTGCACTACCACGCGAACGACCGGCCGCTGGCGGCGGGCGACCTCATCTGCATCGACTCGGGCTCGTCGTACCTCGGCTACGCGTCGGACATCACCCGGACCTATCCGGTGAGCGGGACGTTCACGACGCGGCAGCGGGAGATCTACGAGATCGTCCTCAAGGCCGAGCTCGCGTCGATCGCGGTCGCCAAGGCCGGCGCGACCTTCGCCGAGGTCGACAAGGCCGCCCGCGACGTGATCGTGAAGGCCGGCTACGGCGACTACTTCATCCACGGCATCGGCCATCACCTCGGGCTCGAGGTGCACGACATCACGCCGGCGGGGCCGATTCCCGAGGGCGCGGTCATCACCATCGAGCCGGGCATCTACATCCCCGAGGAGAGCCTCGGCGTCCGCATCGAGGACGACATCCTCATCGGCAAGGGCAAGTCGACGGTGCTGAGCGCGATGATCCCGAAGACGGTGGCCGAGATCGAGAAGGCGATGCGGCGCTGAGCCGCGGGATCGTCACGGCTTCGGCCGGTCGAGCGTCCACGACTCGAGCTCGACGCGGGCGCCCATCGGGTCGAGCCCGGCGGTCGCAAGCGACTTCGACGTGATCGCGGTGGCGTGGACGGGCTTGCCGTCGATCCGCCACTCCAGCACGCCCTGCGAGCGGCGCAGCTCGATCTCGATCGGCGTGCCTTGGGGTGCGACGCGGGCGCTCGCGGGCAGGTCCGGACGCCCGCGGACGTCGGGGCCGCTGACCTGGAGGTTCGCGCTGCGATTGTCGAGCGAAAGCCAATTGCCGCCCGCGCCGAACTGCGGCCCGCCCCGCTCGGCCATCGCCGGGCCGGCCGACCAGCGGATGCTCCATCGCATGCGGAACGGACCCTCGGGAATCGCCCCTTCCATCAGGATCGGTTCCGCACCCTCGCCGCTCACGAGCCGACCCGCGGATCCGCCCTCGCCGACCGCCCATCCCCTCGCCGCGACCGGCGCTCCCTCGACGGGAAAGAGCGTGCGGCGATCGCAAGCCGCGGGATCGAACGAGTCGCGGTACGGCCCCGAGCCCGCCGGCGGGTCCTCGCCGGTGATCGCGCGGAAGACCGTCGCCGCGATCCGGCTCGCCGCCTCCGCCGAGGCGGTGGGAAGTCCGCCGTCCGGCGGCGCGATCCCCTCGGTCGCGGGACGAAGGTCGATGAGGCCGATGCCCCGCGCGGCCGCGAACTCGATGAACATCGGGGCGTTGACCGAGAGGGCCTGCGCGTAGAGCTCCGCCCGCGGCCCCGCCACCGTCGCGGGCGGGATGCACACGAAGACCTTCGGCTCGGGGCGGAAGACCTTCATTCCCTCCAGCACCTGGATCAGCCCGCCGCGGAGCGCCTCGGCATCGCCGCCGCCCGCGACGGCAAGGTCGGCGCTCCCGAGGGCCAGCACCACCACGTCGGCGCGGGCGTCCTCGGCGCGACGGAACTCGGGCATCTCGAGGACGAATTGCCGCGTGCCCGGCCCGAGCCGGTTGCCGCTGCGGCTGCAGTTCACGACCTCGCTGCGCTCCCCGAGCATGCGTCCGAGCTGCTCGGGCCAGCCGTCGAAGGGCCGTTCGCGATCGACCGCCTTGGTGAACGAGTCGCCGAGCACCGCGACGCGGATGGCGCGGGGCGCCGGCGGTTCCGCGGCGGACGGCAAAAGCGTCGATGCGGCGAGAAGGACGGCGAGCAGGGCGGCGTGGAGCATGGCGTTCGGCCCGGGGTGCGAACCCGACAGCGTAACGGGCCGCCGGCGTCAGGTCACCGGTCGCAGCACCAGATGGTCGAGGAGCAGACCGAGCGAATACACCACGGGCAGCGAGCTCACCGCGACCGCCGTCCACGCGAGCCAACGCCCGGTGTTCGGCTTGCGGCGGCCGGCGAGCTCGCAGGCGATCACCACCCAGGTCACCACCGCGAACTTGAAGACGATCGCTCCCTCGAAACCCCACAGCTCGATCACCTCCCGCGCGATCGGGTTCACCTCGTCGCCCCCCTTCTGCAGGATCTTCCAGGTGAGCATCACGTCGAGGGCCGACACGAAGACGAACCAGAGGTACGCCTTCTGGTGCAGCATCTCCGGCTGCGAGAGCGGATCGGGCCGTGCGGGATCAATGCCCTTCCCGCCGCACTCGGGACACGCGGGCAGGCCGGCGAGCGGATGGCCGCACGCGATGCAGAGACCGCGCTTCCGGCGGGAACGCGCCCGCAGCGAACGGGGGGATCGCGAACGCGGACCACGTCGTCGCCGACCAGAAAAGCACGTTCGCGACCAGCCCCGGCCAGATCGGCCGCAGCGGCAGCACGAGGCGATGGTCGCCCACCTGGCCGAGCTCGATCGTGCCGCGCAACTCGGGTTCGGGTTCGATCACGATCGCGGTCGGCGACCAAGCCGTCACCGGGAACCACGCCTCGCTCCGGAAGCAGCGGAACGGGAGGCCGCAGAGGCCGGTGTCGATGCGGCCCCAACGCATCGCCTCGTCCGCGGGCGGCGGCCCGGCGACCGGCGAGGGAAGCCGGAACGGGCGCCAGGGAATCGATGAACGCCAGGGCTCGGCGCGGGCGCGATCCGGGTCGATCATCCACAGGTCATCGCCCGGCCACGACGGCCACGGGCGCTCCGCCGTCCCGACGTCCGACGGGAACATCCGGAACCAGTCGGCGAGGACGCCCCGCGCGAACTCGATGCGGCTGCCGGCGGGATCGGCCGGGATGCGAACTTCCTCGGGCCCGCCCGAGTTCGGCCACGCGGTTTCGAATCGCCAGGGAAACCAGCCCCACGCGTGCGTCGCCCACTGCGCCGCGACCATCACGGGCCAGGCGAGGATCAGCGTGAGCAGGACGCCGGCGGCGAGGATGGTGACCAGCGGACGCACGCCCCTCCAGTATCGGCCCGGAAGGCCGGTCGGACGTGCGAACGGGGCGGGTCCGGGTTCAGATCACCGGGTCGTGGCTCGGGATGTTCATCGCCGGGGCGAGATTCACCTGGACCAACGTGGTTCCCTGCACCGAGCGGGCCGCGTCGGCGTCGACGTAGTCGGAGTGGCACGAGGCCTTGCCCTCTTCCGCCCCGACCGACTTCCGGGTCTTCGCGGCGAGGCGGTGGATCTCGTCGGGCGACAGCACGCCCCGCTTGGCGAGGATCTCCTGCTGCTCGGGCGTGAGGGCCGCGCTCCGTACCGGCTTGTCGCGGCGGTACGCCTCGTCCTTGCCGCTCGCGAATTCCTGGATCTCCTTCGAGATCCGCACGCTGCACCAGTCGTGGCCGCACATCGCGCAGAAGTCGGTGTCGACGTCGAGGTCCTCGTCGTGGTAGGCCCGCGCGGTGTCGG
>JBEIUL010000048.1:0-10343 GCA_040374395.1 Phycisphaeraceae bacterium | reverse complement strand
GGCCGCGGCGGCGTCGGCGATCTCGCCGAACGGCAGGCCGGGCTGGTCGGGACGACCGTAGTGGAAGGTCGCGGCGGGGGCGAACTCGGCCAGCATTCCCGCGGCATCGCCTCGCTCGGCGGCGGCGACGATCGATCGGGCGAGGTCGCACGCCCGCTCGCCGGGGGTCCTCACCAGCGTGCCGACGGTGATCCAGGTGGCGGCGGCCAGTGACGCCGCGGAACCCGCGATCAGCAACCGCCGTTCACCCCGGGTCACGCCGAGCCAACCGACGAGCAGTCCGGCGAAGAGGATCGCGAGCGCCGGAAGCCACGGGTTCTCGAGCAGGTGCCGGACCGGGGCCGACGAGGTTGGGATGCCGAGGTGGTCCATCGCGGTGCGGGACGCGTTCGGGAAACGGAAGGCGGCGGTCGCCGCTCGCCTCCGGCCGGAGTACGCTCCGCCAAGCATCGCATGATCGAGACGCTTCCGCGAGTGCCGTCGACCGCAACCGACCTCTTCGGATCGGAGCCGGTCGCGCGGCCGGCGGACGACCTGCGGGGCATCACCCCCGGCACGGTCGGCGTGGTCTTCGGCGGCGGGCCGGACGAGACGATCGACGGCGAACGCGCCGAGCGGCTGATCGCCGCCCGCGACGACGGACGGGCGGTGATCGTCGCGACCGCCGCGGCGGTGCCGATCCTGCTGGCGGCTTCGCCGCGGGTCGTGCCCGACCTGGTCGTCGTCTGCGCGGCGGTGAACGATCCGTCGGCGGGCATCCATCCCTCGGCGTATCGCCACCTGGGGGCGACGGTACTGGTGGTGTCGCGCGAGCCGCGGTCGGGGGCGCTCGCGGGATATCCGGGGCCGGTTCGCACGTTCGGCACGGCCTCGGACGTCCGCGACGACGACGCCCTCGACGGCGAGGTCGCATGTGAACTGGTGCGGTGGCTCGGATGCGATCGCGCGGCCACGGTCGGCGTGGCGACGCGGCCGATCGACGGGATGCCCGGGGCGATCGGGTCGGGGGCGCTCGCCGCGCGGGAGACGGAACTCGGGCCGTTCCGCTCGGCCGAGTGGATCGTCGCCGAGCAGGCGGAGCGGCGGTCGCATGTCCGTGACGAGGTCGCCGCGCGATTGGGGCGAGTGCCGATTCCCGTCGAGACGGGGCTCGCGGGTCTCGAGCGGGCGCTCGAAGGCTCGCGGCGATCGCGGCTGCGGCCGATGCCTGCGGTCGGCCCACGGCGGGCGATCGACGTGCCGCGGATCGAGGTCGCGGCGGCCGCGCCTCGCGTCGCGTTCGCGGTGGCCATCCCGCCCGACCGGACGCTCGACAGCGAGTTCGCCGGCGGAACCGTGCTGCAGGCGACCCTCGAGCGGCTCGGCCGCAGCCGGGCGTGCGAGCGGATCGTGGTCCTCGCACCCGACGGATTCCCGCTTGATGCGACGGTCGACCTCAGGCGGGTCGGGCTTCCCGTCGACGTCGAGCGGTGCGGGGCGACGCCGTTCCCGCCGCGGCGCGAGGCGATCGCGCGGGCGCGGCTCTGGTCGGACACCTCGTGGACCGGCGGGCTCGGCGGGGTGTCGATCTTCGACGAGGTGATCGCGCCGGCCGCGACGCTGGCCGCGTTCGGGCGGCGCGGCCTCGACGCGGCGGTCATCGTCGGCGCCGACTGGCCGCTCGTGCCGGTCGAGGGGCCGGGCGGATGCGACGAGCTGGTGCGTTTCCATCGCGAGGATCCAGCGGGGCGGCCGATGTGCTTCACCGCCGCGCCGCCCGGCACGGGCTGCCTGCTGCTCGATCGGGCCGAACTGGCGAAGGCGGCCCGCGACGGGCGCGAGGCGCTCCTCGGACCGCGGCTCGCGATCGACCACCCGGGTTGCCTGCCGGTCGATCCGCGGGTGCGTTCGAGCCTCGTGCGGCTCGTCTTCGACACCGCGCGGGCGAAGATCCGGATGCGGCGCGGGCTCGAGGCGCTGCTCGACGATCGTGGCGACCTCTCGCCGGTCGATGCCCTCAACGCGTTCGAGAACCAGGTGTTCAACGCGCTCCCGTACTTCACGCCGCAGCATCTCGAGCTCGAGCTCTGCACGGGCCGGTTCGGCTCGGGCGTCGCCAGCCCGCACCGCTGGGGATCGATCCAGCGCACGCCGATGACCTTGCGGCGGGCCGAGCGGATCCTCGCCCAGATGGAGGAGAGCGGTGACGCGACGCTGACGCTCGGCGGCGCGGGCGATCCGCTGCGGCATCCCGACTGCGCGGCGATCGTGCGGATGGCTCGCGAGTACGGCATCCGCGGCGTGCACCTCCGCACCGAGCTGCTCGCGCCGCCGGCGACGGTCGATGCGGTGATCGAGGCCGGCGTCGACGTGGTGACCGTCGACCTGCACGCGACGACGCCGGAGACGTACCGCGCGATGGTCGGCCTCGATGCGTTCGCGACCGTCGAGGCGAACCTCGCGCGGCTGGTCGCGTCGCGGCGCCTGCTCGAGGGCCGCGGCCGCGACGCCATCGGCCTGCCGTGGATCGCCCCGCGGCTGCAGCGTCGGCCCGAGACGCTGCGCGAGCTTCCCGCGTTCATCGCCCGGTGGGACGCCGAGCTCGGCACCGCCTGCCTCGAGGGTCCGCCGCCCGCCGACCCGACGCCCGAGCGGCGCGAGCTGCGGGCGTTCCCGATCGCGGTTCCGCCGCGGGTCGCCTACCGCGAGCTGCATCGCCGCATGCTCGTGCTGTCGGACGGTGGCGTGCCGATCTCGGAACTCGACCTCGCCGGCGAACATCGTCTCGGCTCGGTCGACACCGCGCCGCTGCTCGACCTCTGGCGCTCGCTCGTGCAGCGGCGCCGGCAGGCCCGCCGCGAGGAGGGACCCGACGTCGAGTCCCTGCGGCTGCGCATGCCGTGACGGGGCCGCGGTCGCCTACCATGGCCCGCGATGGCCGAGACCATCTCGCTCAACTTCCGCCAGCCGATCCCGCTCTTCCCGCTGAACGGGCTGGTGGTGCTGCCGCATGCGGCGCAGGGGCTCCATGTCTTCGAGCCGCGGTATCGCCAGATGGTCGAGCATTGCCTCGCGCGGGCCGGCGAGGGCGGGAACATCCTGCGGGCGCTGCCGATCGCGATGGCGAACTACGACCTCGAGGCGGCGCCGGCCGGCGACGACGAGCCGCCGCCGCTACGGCCGGTGGTGTGCGTGACGAAGATCATCCGGCAGGCCCGCCTGCCGGACGGGCGATTCGAGTTGCTGGTGCATGGCGTGTGCCGCGCCCGGATCCGCTCGATCATCGAGCCCGAGGGACCGCGGCTCTTCCGGCAGGCGATGCTCGAGCCGCTCGAGCGGCTCGACCGGCCGATGCCCCGGCTCGCCTCGACGCGGCGACGCATCCGCGAGCTCTTCGCGGACGGGCGGCTGTCGCGGATGGCCAGCGCGAGCACCTTCGTCGAGTTGGCCCTGCGCGACGAGATTCCCACCTCGGCCTTCGTCGAGATCGTCGGTTCGGCGGTCCTCGTCGACGCCGAGGCCCGATAACGCATGCTCGCCGAGCCCGACCTGCGGGAACGCATGCGACTGCTCGGCGACGAGCTGCGGCGGATCGACGGCCTGATCGCCGGCGCCGATCGGCAGGCGTGGCGGGACTGGCCCAAGGGCCTCAGCTGGAACTGATCAGGCCGGAAGCGGGAAGCCGCACGCGGAGAGTTGCGCCCGCGCCTGGGCCTCCCAGCCGCGATTCGCCGCCGGACTCGCCGGCGACGGGTGCAGCACCGTCGCGAGCGGCGGCGGATCGTCGGCGAGCGCCCGGGCGGCGCACGCGGTCGCGAACGCCCCGACGCCGATCACCATCCGCGGCCGCAGCGCGACGACGACCGCCCGCAGCGCCTCGTCGCACGCCTCGGTGAGCTCGGCGCGATCGCGGGCCGGCAGCGCGTCGGGCGTCACGTTCGCGCCGCGCCCGTCCATGAACGCCAGCGGACACCAGTTGTGGACGAAGGCCCGCGCGAGGAACCGGTCGCGGCGGCTGAACGCCGATTCCATCAGGCCCCAGAACCGCCGGCCGCTCACCTCGCTGCGGGCGCACGCGAAGCCCTCGATCGGCCGCTTCGGATGCGAACGCGCGGCGGTGACCGGACCGTCGACCTTCAGGAATCGCCGCACCGCATCGACCTCGCCGAAGGGGACGCCGGTCTGCACCATGCCGAACGGCCCGGGATTCATGCCGAGGAAGAGCGCGTCGACGCCGGGCCGCGCGAGCTCGAGGTAGCGCTCGTGCGGCACGCGGGCGTGCACGAGCGGATTCACGGTGAACGCGACCGGCGGGCCGAACGAGAGGCGATCGACGCGGCGGGCGAGGGCCCGCGAGGCCTTCCGCAGCGCCGCGAACGTCGCGGTCGGTTCGCCCGTGGGCCTCGCGCGAGTCACGGCCCCGCCATGTCGGGAGTGCGGGGCGGCGTCGCGCCCGGCGTCCAGGCCCTCGTGCCGGCGAGGTGCGCTTCCCAATCGGCGATGCGCTGTGGGAAGAGCGCGATCAGGCGATCGACATCGCCCTCGACGGTGACCGAGCGGATCGAATCCTCGGGCCCGAGGGCGAGCGCGACGTCGAGGCCCGAGGTCACGGTCCCGAAGATCGGGTAGTCGAGATTCCAGCGGTCCTGCTCCTTCACGGTGATGAAGAAGCGGGTGCCGTTCGCCTTCGCGTCGTAATCGGAGGTCGTCTTCGTCATCGAAAGCATGCCGCCGCGGTCGAAGAGAAGCTTGGGCACGAACTCCCGCGGCAGGGCGTAGGTCGGCTCGAACGGCCCGCATTGGCGGACGACGCGGCTGATTCCCTCCCACGGCCGTCCGTTCCAGAAGCCGCGACGGGCGAGGAAGCAGAAGTTGGTGGTGAGGATCGGGCAGCGGTTCGGCTCGAGGCTCGCGACGATCGGGCCCTTGGTGGTCTCGATCCGCGCGGTGACCGGTCCGACGTCGCGGGCCGCGGCCTTCGGATCGGCGGGATCCGCCGCCGGCGGCGGGGCGGGGGCGGGAGCGGCCGTCGGGTCGGCGGGCTTGCAGCCGGCCGCGAGCAGCGCGAGCGACGCGAAGGCCGCGATCCGGAGGGTTCGTGCGGACGCCTGTCTCATGCCGGAACGATATCGCTCAGCGGCCGCCGCGCGAGCCGCGACCGCCGCGTGACGATCCTCCGCCGCGGGGCGGATCGGGTCGCGACGGCGGAGTGGCCGCGGGCGGGGCGTCGGGGATCGACGGCTCGACCTGCACGCTCGAGTCACCCTCGGCCTGCGGGCGTGCCGGCTCCTCGCCGAGGGCGCGAAGGGCCTCGACCTCGCCGAGCCGGGACGCGAGACCCGCGATGAGGAACGACGCCGCACGATCCTGCGCCGCGACCGCCTTCGCCGCGTCGTCGATCTTTGCGAGCAGTTCGGGCGGGCCGGACGCGAGCAGGTCGCGCAGCTGGTTCACCGAGCCGCGGATCGCGTCGCGACGCTTCGCGAGCGTCTGCTGCAGCTTGATCTCGAGCAGGATCCGCGCCGTCGCGGCGTCGCCGGGCGGCAGGGCCTCGGTCGCGAGGATCCCGTCGGCCATGTCGACCGCCGCGTAGCCGCTCGGCCGCAGCCGGTCCTCGACGCCCGCCAGCAGCTCGACGGCGGCGAGCGACGCCTCCTCGCCGCCGAGCGGGATCGCGAGGGCCGACTCGACGAGGCGGCGGAACGAACGCTCGTCCTCGAAAAGCGACGGGTGCACCAGCCGCTGGTACGCCTCGACCAGCTTGCGGGACGAGACCGGCATGAGGACCTTGCGCAGCGACTCGAGCGTCGTGCGGTTCAGGTCGCGCAACTCGGTGTCGGCGAGGATCGTGGCGATCGCGTAGTTGGCGAGCTGGCGGTCGACCTCGAGGGCTTCCGCGTCGGTGCGGCCGGCCCGCCATTCCGGCCCGAGATTCACGAGCTCCTCGGCCTGCCGCAGCTCGAGTTCGCGCAGCGCCCGGTCGCGGCGGCGCAGGGCCCTGTCGAGGTCCTCGCGGTAGTCGGCCATCTCGGGCGAGAGCGAGGTGATCTCCGCGGGCAGCAGGCCGGCCGTGGGAAGGAGCTCGGCGATGTCGATGCCCGCCGCCGGAAGCCGGGCCGGATGGTCATGCAGGGTCCGCGTCCGCTCGAGACGCCGCGCGAGCCACTCGCCACGACGGTCGATCGGGGTCAGGGTCTCGAGCTCGTCCCAGAAGCCGTCCTCGATCGAGTCGACCGCGGCGCGGTGCTTCTCGCGAAGCCGCAGGAAGACCAGCAATTCCGGCGTGTGGACCGGATCGATGTCCTGCGACTGGTGGTCGTAGCTGAACGACGCCGGGACGAGCACGAGCATCGCCCGCTCATCCTGCTCGCGCAGGGCTTCCCACGACGTGGCGTACGCGGTCGCCATCTCGGCGAGTCGGGTACGGCCCTCGGGGGGAAGGGCCAGCCGCTCGCCAAGCGCCGCGATCTCGCCGGCGCCCATCGGCTCGGCGATGTGGCGGCGACGGTGCGCGAGCTCGCGTTCCTCACGGATGGCCTCGGGGTCGCTGGTCGTCGGCGTCGGCGGGGGAGCCTGCTCGGCGGCCCGTGTCGCCTGCTCGCGATCGCCTTCGCGGGCCGGTGGCGTTTCCTGCGGCGAACCGACCGTCGGCCCCGCGGCGGCGAGCGCCGTGCCGAGGACCAACGTCGCGACAGGAAAGGTTCGACCTTCAGCCATGCGAAGCCTCGCCGCGGCGGAGCATACCCGGCCGATTCCCGCCGGCGCGGAACGGTCGGGCGATATCGTGCGGCGATGACTCCCGCGAAGGGCCGCGTCGCCCATTGGCTCGTCAAGACCGAACCCGACGTCTACTCGATCGACGACCTCGCGCGTGACCGGCGGACCTGGTGGGAGGGCGTGCGGAACTACCAGGCCCGGAATCTCATGCGCGACTCGATGCAGGTCGGCGACGAGGTG
Source organism: Phycisphaeraceae bacterium (assembly GCA_040374395.1). Taxonomy (GTDB): domain Bacteria; phylum Planctomycetota; class Phycisphaerae; order Phycisphaerales; family SM1A02; genus JBEIUL01. The sequence goes on along the minus strand of JBEIUL010000048.1, from coordinate 3,407 downwards.
ATCGTCTACCACTCGAACGCCGATCCGCCCGCGGCGGCGGGCATCGCCCGGGTCAGCCGCCCGGCCCGCGGTGACGCCACCGCCCTCGACCCGAAGTCGGAATACTTCGAGCCGCGGGCGACGCCGGCGGATCCGGTCTGGCTGTGCGTCGAGCTCGAGTTCGTCGAGCGGTTCGCCGAGCCGGTTCCGCTGGCCGAGATCCGGGCGACGAAGGGGCTCGAGGGGCTGCCGCTCCTCCAGAAGGGCCAGCGACTCTCGGTCCAGCCGGTCGGCGATCGGGAGTTCGCGATTCTCGTCAGCCTGGGCCGGAAGGGCGGCATCACCGCCCGGCCCGCACGGAAGCCCGCCCGCCGCTGAGCGGGCGACCGTCGGCCCGGCCGCTTGCGGTCCGCGGTCGGTTGACCGATGCTTTCGCTTACCACCTGCCCCGCCGGGGCACGAAGGAGAGTCCGATGCCCGTCATCATCCTGGTCGCCGTCGTCGTCGTGCTCCTGATCGTCGTCTTCTTCGTGATCGGGGTCTACAACAGCCTGCAGCGCCGCCGCCTCGGGGCCCAGACCGCCTGGAGCGACATCGACGTGCAGCTGAAGCGGCGGCACGACCTCATCCCGAACCTCGTGAACACCGTGAAGGGATACGCCTCGCACGAGAAGGGCGTGCTCGAGGGCGTGACGCAGGCTCGCGCCGCCGCCGCCGGGGCCCACGGCCCGAACGAGCAGATCGGCGCCGAGAACGTCCTCACGCAGGCGCTCGGCCGGCTCTTCGCGGTCGCCGAGGCGTACCCGCAGCTCAAGGCCGATGCGAACTTCCGCCAGCTGCAGGAGGAGCTGACCTCGACCGAGAACAAGATCGGCTTCGCCCGCACCAACTACAACCGCTCGACGGCTTCCTACAACGAGGGGCTGCTCGTCTTCCCGTCGAACGTCATCGCGGGCATGTTCGGCTTCCAGGCGATGCGGCTGTACGAGGTCGAGAGCGCGGCCGAGCGGAACGTGCCGGCCGTGCAGTTCTGACGTCGAGACTCCTCGCGTGAACGCCCCGCTCGCGGTCACGATCCTGTTCCTGGCCCTCGTGGTCGCGCTCGCGGGAGTGGCGATCTGGCGGGAGCGCCGGAAGCGGGCCGAGCGCCGCCGCCGCTACCTCGAGCTCGCGACCCGGCTCGGACTCGAGTACGCGGAATCGCCGGGGATCCGGCTTGACCAGGAGTTCCCCGCATTCACCTGCTTCGCGCAGGGGCACTCGCGGCGGCTCAACCACCTGCTTCGCGGCGAGATCCGCTCGCGGGAAGGGCATCCGAACGATGTCCTCGCCGGCGAATGGCAGTACTCGATCACCGTCTCGAACGGGAAGACCACCACCACCGTCACCTACCGGTTCGGCTTCGTGATCCTCGGCCTTCGGATGGGCCGCTGCCCCGCGGTGGCCATCCGCGGCGAGGGCCTCATGGACCGGATCGCCGGCGCGCTCGGCTGGGATGACATCGACTTCGAGAGCGTCGAGTTCAGTCGCCGCTTCCACGTGAAGGCCGAGGACAAGCGGTTCGCCTACGACCTGATCGACGCCCACGTGATGGAGCACTTCCTCGCCGCATCGCCGGCCCCGTGCCTCGAGCTGGCGGACGCGGACCTGTGCCTGCATCCGGGCGTGAAGGTTCACCTCGAGCCCGACGGCGTCGCGGCGATGCTCGATTGGGGGCTGCAACTGGTCGATCGGTTCCCGCGGGTGGTGCGTGCGGGCGTGGCCGAGGGGCGGTACGGGATCGGGACGCGATGAGCGGAATCGATCCGTGGATCGTGGTCCTCGCGATGATCGGTGGCAGCATCGCGACCCTTCTCCTCGCCAGGTTCCGTCTGACGAGGCGCGAGCGACGGCGCCGTGCCTCGTTCCGCGCCTCGGCCCGCGGCGACACGGTGCGGTATCTCGGCCCGCAGGGCTGGAAGGTCGGGACGAGGTTTCCCGGCCTCGTGCTTCCGTTCACCCGACGCGATGGCCGCTTCACCCACGTCTTCGAGGGGGCGATCGAGGGCCCGCTTGGCCGACGGTGCCGGGCCTGGTGGGGAGAGCTGACGTACGAGTCCGTCACCTCCGCCGGTCGCGGCACGACGTCGGATGCGTTCGTCGTCGTCGACGTCGGGCCGCTCGTGATGCCACCGGTCGAGATCCGGCCGGTGGAACTCGGTGACCGGATCGCGGGCGCGGCCGGCCTCGACGACATCCACTTCGAGAGCGTGGAGTTCAGCCGGAAGTTCAACGTCCTGAGCGCCGACCGGCGGTTCGCGTGGGCGCTGGTCGAACCGCCGCTGATGGCCGCGCTGCTCGACGCGCCGCCCGGCCTGTCGGTCGCGGTCGGCGGTTCGTGGGTCGCGGTCCTGCGGCTGGTCGGCGGCGCGGTCCCGGCGGCGTTCCCGTTCTCGGGATCCGGGGGAGGCGTCACGGTCGCCGACCTCGACGCGATCCGGGACGAGGCGAACCGTTTGCTGGCGTCGTTTCCGCGTACGCTGTCGCGGAGCGCAGCCTCCTGATGCATCCCGGCCTGATCATCCTTCTTGTCGTCGGCCTCGTGGCGTTCGTGCCCCTGATCTGGCTCATCGCGATGCACAACCGCTTCGCGTCGATCGGGCAGCACCTGCGCGAGTCGGCGGCCGACGTCGACGTCGAGCTCAAGCGGCGGTACGACCTCGTGCCGAACCTGGTCGCGACCGTGAAGGGTTACGCGGCCCACGAGCGGGAGACGCTCGAGCGGGTCACGGCGCTGCGGCTGCAGGCGATGCGGGACGCCGAGGACGCCCACCTCGGGCGGCGGTCGTCGACCGAGCGTGAGTTCGGCGGCTCGATCCAGCGGCTCGTGGCGGTGTCGGAGGCGTACCCGCAGCTCAAGGCCGACGCGAGTTTCCTCGAGCTGCAGAAGGAACTCGCCCTCACCGAGGACCGCATCGCGGCGGCCCGGCGGTTCTATAACGGGAACGTCCGCGAGCTGAACGTGCTCTGCGCCTCGTTCCCGTCGAACGTCGTCGCGGGGATGTTCGGGTTCACGCCCGAGGGCTTCTTCGAGCTCGACGACGCGGCCGAGCGGGCGGCGCCCGCGGTCGACATCCGCCGCTGAGGCTTGAGTTTCCGGCCGCGCCGCGTCACCCTGCGGCGATGCGTCTCCCGCCGATCGCCGTCGCGTCGCTCTTCCTCTCGCTTCCCGCGCTCGCCGGCGTGCCCGGCGGAACCGCGGCCGACTACGAGCGGGCGGCGCGCCTTCCGGGTGAGCTCGCGGGCCTCGTGCGGAACGAGTCGATCGAAGCGCGGTGGATCGACGCCGCGACGCTCGAGTGGACCAAGACCGCGGCCGACGGTTCGCGCGAGCGACGGCGGATCGACGTCGCGACGGGGGCGATCGGCGTGGCCGACGGACCGGCGGG
>JBEIUL010000286.1:0-4035 GCA_040374395.1 Phycisphaeraceae bacterium | reverse complement strand
TTGTCGGTGCCGAGGTCGAGCGTCACCGGCAGCGACGCCTGCGGGGGCACGCCGCCGCAGGCGGTGTAGAGGGCGAGCTTCCCGATCGCGATGCCCATGCCGTTCACCCCGAGGTCGCCGAGGCCGAGGATCCGCTCGCCGTCGGTCACCACGATGAACCGCACGTCGCGGACCGGCCAGTTCCGCAGGAGTTCCTTCAGGCGGCCCTTGCGGCGGATGGACAGGTAAAGGCCCTTCGGCCGCCGCAGGATGTGGCCGAAGCACTGGCACGCGGCGCCGACCGTCGGCGTGTAGACGAGGGGCAGGTAGGTGTTCAGGTCGCTGCGGAGCAGCTGGTAGAAGAGCCGCTCGTTGCGGTCCTGCAGCTCGGAGAGGTAGATGTACTTCTCGAGGTCGTCGGGCTTCTTGTCGAGGTGCATCCGGACCCGCGAGAGGATCGACTCGGGGGCGTCGACCGCCTCGGGCAGCAGGCCGACGAGGCCGTAATTCTCGCGTTCCTCCTCGGTGAAGGCGGTGCCCTTGTTCAGGCGCGGGTTGTAGAGCAGCTCGAAGGCCGAGGGTCGCATCGCGGCATGCTACGGGCACGCCGGCGATCCCGCGGCGGGTAGCATGCGCGGCCCATGGACGCGCCGCTGAAGGTTCGCACCATCGACAGCCACACCGAGGGCGAGCCGACCCGCGTCGTGCTGGAGGGCCTCGGCGATCGCACGATCGACGAGCACCTGGCCGGGTGGGCCGCATCCGCGGGCGAGTCGGCGCACGGGGCCCACGCCGCGGTCCCGCCGCCGCCGGCGTGGCTGCTCTCGCTGGTCGCCGAGCCGCGGGCGGCGCCGGCGACGGTCGCGGCGATCCTGTGCCGGCCGCGCGATCCGGCGAACGCGGCGGGCGTGATCTTCCTGAACAGCGTCGGGCCGCTCGGCATGTGCGGCCACGGCACGATCGGGCTGGTGCGTACGCTGCGCGAGCTCGGTCGCGTCGGCGACGGCGAGTGCCGCATCGAGACGCCGGTCGGGCTCGTCACCGCCCGCTGCCGCCCCGACGGCCGCATCGAGGTCGACAACGTGCCGAGCCGGCGGTTCCGCGGGGCGGTCGAGGTGATCGTCGACGGCCAGCCGATCCGCGGCGACATCGCCTGGGGCGGCAACTGGTTCTTCATGATCGAGGCCGACATGGATCTCGACGTGGCCCGGCTCGAGCAGCAGCTGCTCTTCACCGAGGAGATCCGCGACACCCTCGAGCGGAACGGCGTGCGCGGCGCGGGCGGGGCCCCGATCGACCACGTCGCGGTCTTCGGCAACCCGATCGGCGAGGGCGCCGACAGCCGGAACTTCGTGCTCTGCCCGAACGGTTCCTACGACCGCTCGCCGTGCGGGACGGGCACCAGCGCGAAGCTCGCCTGCCTCGCCGCCGACGGGCGGCTCGCGCCGGGCGAGGTCTGGACCCAGGAGTCGGTCATCGGGAGCCGCTTCGAGGCCTGGTACCGCCCCGGCCCCGACGGCCACGTGCTGCCGACGATCGCCGGCCGGGCGTGGATCACCGCCCGCACCGAGCTCGTCGTCGATCCGGCCGACCCCGCGACCGCGGCGGGCTGGAGCGAAGGTCCCTGACCGAGTCGAGGTTCACCATGTCGATGCGACGCGAAGACTGGCACGGCGTGCTGCCCGCCCTCACCACCCCGTTCGACGACCGCGACCGCGTCGACCACCGGTCGCTTGCCGCGCTCGTGCGCCGCATGCTCGACGGCGGCTGCCGCGGCACGGTGACGCCCGGCTCGCTCGGCGAGGGCGCGACGCTCTCGCACGACGAGAAGATCGAGCTCTGGAAGACCTGCGTGCAGGCGAGCGAGGGCCGCGGCCCGGTGATCGCATCGATCGCCGCCGCCTCGACCCGCGAGGCGATCGCCCAGGCCGAGGCGGCGCGGGCCGCGGGGTGCACCGGGCTCATGGTCCTGCCCCCCTACGTCTACCGCGGCGACTGGGCCGAGCTGCGCGGCCACGTCGGCGACGTGATGCGATCGACCACGCTCTCGTGCATGCTGTACAACAACCCGCCGGCGTACGGGGCGGACTTCACGCCGGCCCACGTGCAGGAACTCGCCGCGGCCCACGCGAACCTCCACGCCGTCAAGGAATCGAGCGGCGACGTGCGACGGATCACCGGCATCCGGGCCCTCTGCGGCGACCGCGTCGCGGTCCTCGTAGGCCTCGACGACTGCGTGGTCGAAGGCGTGCGGATGGGCGCGTGCGGCTGGATCGCCGGCCTCGCGAACGCCCTGCCCCGCGAGTCGGTCGAGCTCTTCGCGGCGGCCGTCGCCGGCGACGCGGCGCGGGACGACCGCCTCTACCGCTGGTTCCTGCCGCTGCTGCGGCTCGACACGCACCCGAAGTTCGTGCAGTACATCAAGCTGGTGCAGGCCGAGGCGTGCGGCGACGGCGAGCGGGTGCGGGCCCCGCGGCGCGAGCTCGCGGGCGAGGAGCGGGCGGCGATCCTGTCGCTCATCCGCGCGACCCTGAAGTCGAAGCCCGCGTGACGCTCAGCGCGGATCGGCACGCGATTCCGCGAGGAACCCGCGGAGGGCGCCGTACGTGGCGGCCGGCGCCTCCTCCCACGGGACGTGACCGGCCTGCGGCACGATCACCAGCCTCGCGCCCGGCACGAGCGACGCCAGCGTCTCGCCCGCGCCCGGGTCGGTCACGCGGTCGGAGTCGCCCCACAGCACCAGCGTCGGGGCCCGGATCGCCGGCGCGACTTCCTCGAGCCCTCCGACGAGGAACGGGGCCATCGTCGCGAGGATCGCCGCCCGGGTCGCGCGATGCGGCCGGTTCCGCTCGACGAGCCAGCGCTTCACGTTCGGCGGAAGCTCGGGCGGACGGAGGAAGACCGTCGCGAGCACGCGATCGAGGTCCTCGACCGAGGCGATGTCGAGCGGATTCTCGCCCTCGCGGGCGCGGCGGAAGAAGTCGTTCTCGCGCTCGGCGGGCACGCCGGCCGGCGCGATGAGGACGAGCGACGCGACCAGCTCGGGATTCCGCGCCGCGAGCGCCCCCGCGACCGCCCCGCCCATCGAGCTTCCGATCACGGCATACGGCCCCGGGCCGAGCGCCCGCAGGAACGCCGCGAGCCGCGCGACGTACTCGTCCTCCCACGGGACCATGCCGTCGGGAAGCGGGTGCTCGCCGAATCCCGGCAGGTCGGGCACGATCACGCGGCGGTCGGCGAGCTGCGTCGCGAACGCCGCCATCGCGTTCGCATCGGCGCCGAAGCCATGCACCACCACGACCGGCGTCCCGTCGCCGCCGATCCGCTCGAGGTACGGCCAGCGATCGCCTTCGACCGCGAGGTCCTTCCGCTCGAGGCCGGCCCGCCAGTGACTCCATGCGATGAGCGGCTCGATGATCCAGCCGGGCTTCCACCGCCAGGTCGCGACGAGCCCCGCGAACGCGAGCGCCGCCGCGAGAGCCGCGATCCCGAGCCGCCGCAGGCAGCCCCCCGCGGTCATCGCGAGCCCGACGCCTCGCGGATCGCCGCGACGGTCGCGTGGGCGACCCAGCGGCGCTGGGCGTCGGTGAGGTCGGGGTAGATCGGCAGCGCGATCGTCTCCTTCGCGGCCCGCTCGGAGTGCGGGAAGACGCCGTCGCGGTAGCCGAGGTACGCGAAGCACTTCTGGAGGTGCATCGGCACCGGGTAGTAGATCTCGGTGCCGACCTTCCGCTTCGCGAGGCCGTCGCGCACCGCGTCGCGGATCGCCGCCGGGACGCGGATGATGTACTGGTTGTAGATGTGCCGCGAGCCGCGCGGGGCGGGCATCGGCGTGCGGAGCGGCAGCACGCCGGCCGCGAACGGCTCGGCCCCCGCCTTCGCACCCTCGGCCGCGAACGCCGCGTCGTAGAACGCCGCGTTCCGCTGGCGACCCTCGCTCCACGCGTCGAGGTGCCGCATCTTCACGCTCAGGATCGCCGCCTGCAGGGCGTCGAGCCGCGAGTTCATGCCGATCTCGTGGTGGTAGTACTTCGGCTCCATCCCGTGGTTGCGCAG
>JBEIUL010000277.1:0-4076 GCA_040374395.1 Phycisphaeraceae bacterium | reverse complement strand
CGTGCGCAAGGCCGCCGACGGCACCTGGCGCGACGACAACGGGCGCAACTGGTCGTCGTTGGTCACCTGGGACCTCCACGACCACGACCTCGCGACGATCGACGCGAACACCCTCGCCATCTCGTGGACGAGCGGCCTGATGACGACGGTCTCGGGCCTCGGCGTGTCGCCCGAGGGCACGCTCCTCGCGGTCGGCATGGAAAGCGGCAACGAGATCCGCTTCGAGCCGAACGTGAACAGCCGCTTCGTGCACGTGCTCGGGGCCCTGCTCCCGCCGGGCGGGGGCTCGGCGAGCGTGGTCGACCTCAATCCACACCTGACCTACGCCACGACGTCGATCCCGTTCCTCCAGCGGATGCAGTCGCTGGGCGACCCGCGCGGCGTCGCGTGGCATCCGTCCGGCCAGCGGGTGTTCGTCGCCGGCCTGGGCTCGAACTCGGTCGGCGAGTTCACCGCCGCCGGCGGTCGCGCCGGGGCGATCGACGTGGGCGAGGGCCCGACCGGCCTCGCCGTGTCGCCCGACGGGAACCGGCTCTTCGTGCTCAACCGCTTCGAGGCCGCGATCTCGACCGTCGACCTCGCGACCCGCGGCGAGATCGCCCGCCTGCCGTTCCACGACGCGACGCCCGCCGCCGTCAAGGCCGGTCGCCCGTTCCTCTACGACACGCACCGCACGAGCGGGCTCGGCCAGGCGTCGTGCGCCTCGTGCCACATCGACGGCCGCAGCGATCGCCTCGCGTGGGATCTCGGCGATCCGCAGGGCGCGGTGGAGCTCTTCGACGAGCAGTGCCAGGCCCCGAACGGTTGCATCGCGTGGCATCCGATGAAGGGCCCGATGACCACCCAGACGCTCGTCGGGATCATCGGGAACGAGCCGTTCCACTGGCGCGGCGAGAAGGACGACCTGTCGGAGTTCAACCCGGCCTTCGTCCACCTGCAGGCCCGCGACGCCGAGATCACGCCGGCCGAGATGGCCGGCCTCGAGACGTACCTCGCCTCGCTCACCTTCCCGCCGAACCCGTTCCGTAACCTCGACGGCACGCTGCGGACCGCGGTCCCCACGAGCCTCGGCACCGGCAACGCCGTGCAGGGCCAAGGCGTGTTCACGAACGCGCCGACGCTGCCCGGGCCGCCCGGGGCCCCGGCCCTCACCTGCGTCGCATGCCACCCCGGCAGCGCGGGCACGAACAACCGCGTTGACATCCCGGTCGGCGGCGAGCCGCAGAACCGCAAGAACGCGCCGCTGCGCGACGTCTACCGGAAGGTCGGGGCGAACCGCGCGAGCCTCGCGGGCGATCGCGGTTTCGGCTTCGACCACCACGGCGAGGAGTTCACGATCCAGGACGTGCTGGCGATCGGTTTCCAGTTCGCGCAGGGCGCGAACGGCCAAGCCCAGCGACGGAACCTCGAGGCGTTCCTGCTGTCGTTCGGCACCGACACGCACGCGGGCGTCGGGGCCCAGGTCACCGCCCGCAACGGGGGCGGCGCGGGGGATGACGCCGCGCGGATCAACCAGCTGGTCGCGATCGCCGCCTCCAACGCGTCGGGGCTGGTCGTGAAGGGTTCGGTCGGCGGCCAGTCGCGCGGCTTCGCCTACGCGGCCGGTTCGTTCATGCCCGACCGCGCGGACGAGGCGGTCCTGTCGCCGGCGTCGCTCCTGGCCCTCGCGGCCCCGGGCGGCGAGCTCACGTACACGCTCGTGCCGAAGGGCGCCGAGTTCCGCATGGGCATCGATCGCGACGGCGACGGCTTCCGCGACCGGGACGAGCTTGACGCGGGCAGCGATCCGGCCGACGCCGCGAGCGTGCCGAGCTGCCCGGCCGATCTCGACGGCAACCACGCGGTCGGCGCGCCCGACCTGGCGATCCTGCTGGCCCGCTGGGGGCTGGGCGGCACCGCGGCGGCCGGGGCCGATCTCGACGGGAACGGAACCGTCGATTCGCCCGACATCGGCATCCTGCTCGCCGAGTGGGGCCCGTGCGGCTGAATCGGCGGCGATCGCCCGCGTTCAGGGCCGGGTGCCCGGAAGTCGGGAGTAGTCCTTGTAGCCGAACGAGCCTGGAACCCCGGTCACGCCCATCCAACCCTTGGAGATGGCCAGATCGGGAGTGGCGAGGTACCCGCGGTCGTCCCAGAAGAGGTTCAGGATGCGCTCCGAGTCGGGGCAGTTTCCGTACCGCGTGCCGCTCGGGGCGGTCCCGGTCCCGCCGATGATCTCGGCGAGCCAGTTCCACGTGGTCCCGCGGACGTAGTCAGGGTTGCCGGTGCGGTCGGCGAGGCCCTTGAGGGCGGCGTAGGGCGTGATGAACGCGACGGCCGCGATCTTCGCGTACGAGTCGCTCATGGGCGACAGGTCGTCGTGCTCGAGACTCGACCGCTGCGCTTCGCGCGAGAAGTACCAGCGACCGAGGTCGGCGACGTCGCCCGGCACCGCGTCGCCGTTGCGGAAGGGGAACATGCAGACCGAGGACGTCGTGTCGGGAAGGCCGTGCGCCCAGGGCCGGTCCACCTCGATCCAATCCGCGAACACCGCGTCACCGCCGACCTGCGTGACCCGGTAGAGGGTCGGGCCGGCGCCGGCGCCCGACTCGATCTTCAGGTAGCGCCCGTAGAAGTTGTGGGGCCGGCGGGCATGCATATCGCCGCGGAGCTGTACGCCCGTGACCTCGAGGCGACCGAACGATCCGTTCAGCGCCTTGATGTCGCACAACCTGGTGGTGGCGACGTTGGACGCCGACGCGATCCGATGGGTCTGGCCGGGCCCCCACCGCTGGATGAAGCCGAGTCCCGGGATGACCTGGCGGCAGACGTTGTCGTCGTGGAAGAAGAGGACGCCGATCTCGGCGTCGGACCCGGCCGCGAGGGCGGTGTTCGGCCACCGGTCGCGCACGGCCTGATAGGGGTTCCGCAGCGACGGCTCCTCGAGCCACCACCCGGAGAGCATCATCCATGGCTTGAGCTCGGCCGCCCGCTGGCCGGCACCCGCCGAGGACTGCACCAGGCTGAGGACGCTGCCCTGGCAGTCGATGCCGTACTGGATCAGCCGATTGCGGATCCGCTGGCGTCGGTCGGACGGCTGGGCGAGATTGGTCGCGTACAGGAGCGACGGGCCGAGGATGCCCCCCGCCAGGTTGCCGCCGTAGGTGACGTTGGCACCGCCGGAGAGGTCGGTGGTGAGGGCAAAGATCGCGTGCGAACTCTGGTAGGCGATCGCGCCGCCGTCGTGGAACGTCGGGCCGCTCAGGAAGTGATCGGGGTTGCGCCGCATGCCGGGCGTGTTGTGCAGGAGCGCCCGCTCGTCGCTACGGATTCGCGCCACCGGGATCGGCGCGGGGCGGGTGGCCTCCTCGCCGGGAATCCACTGCAGGGGCGGCCGGAAGCTCAGCTGGGTCGGTGCCTCGCGCAGCACGGTCAACACGCCGTACCGGAGGATCGCGGTCCGCCGACCCGGGGACGCATGCGGGGCGGCGCCCTCGCCGCTGCCCCAGACGCGTGACTCGTTCTCGACCCACTCCGAGTCGGCGGTGACGACCACGTCGCCGGGCGCCAACGGGACCGGCTCGATCGTCCGCTGGCCCGGCCGAACGATCCCGATGTTGCTTTCCTCGTCGTACTCCTCGTCGACCTGCTGCTGCGTCGGCGGGGTGAGGCGAACGGAACGGCCGTCGAACACGAGGCCGGCGACCGGCACGCCCGCGAGCGTCTGCGGATCGATGTAGCGGCGGGCGATCGGGTTCTTCGCCGAGCCGTCGATCCACACCTCGATGCCTCCCGAGGTCCGCTTGCGGACGCTTCTGGGAGACAGGTCGACCAGCAGAGCGCCCGGATCGACGGTGATCCACGGGGTACCGTCGACGAACGTCCCGGTCTCTCGGACGCCCGAGACCACCCACGTGAACTCACTCCCTTCCGGAGTTCCCGGCGTTCCGGCTCGGTAGCGGATCGCGACTTCACCACGGCCCGGCTGTGGCGGGCCGCCACCGCCGTTCCCACCGCCACCACCACCGCCGCCACCACCGACTGTGCCGCCACCGCCAACACCTCCGCCGCCGGTGCCGCCACCGACTGCGCCGCCG
>JBEIUL010000189.1:0-5340 GCA_040374395.1 Phycisphaeraceae bacterium | reverse complement strand
CGCCACCGCCAAGGGCGCGGACGTCGAGCAGCGGTTCGCGATCTCCGGTTCGCGCCAGGCGGCCGGCGGCACCGATGGCGAAAAGCCCGCGAAGGATCCGAAGGCTCCGAAAGAAACGAAGATCGACCTCGACGGCTTCGAGCTGCGGGCGATCCGGCTTCCCGCCCCGAACGGCTCGTTCGGGACCGTCGCCTTCAACGACCGGAACCACGTCGTCTACGGCCGCGGCGGCTCGATCCGCTCGATCGACCTCGCCGACCGCAAGCGCGAGGAGAAGACGATCTGCCCGGGCGGTCGCTTCGAGATGTCGGCCGACGGCAAGAAGATGCTGGCCGGGACCTCGATCGTCGACCCGAATCCGGGGGCGACGCCGAAGCCGATCGTCACCCAACCGATGCTCGTCGAGATCGACCCGCGGGCCGAGTGGAAGCAGATGTTCCGCGAGGCGTGGCGGCTGCAGCGCGACTACTTCTACGAGCCGGGCATGCACGGCGTCGACTGGCCCGCGGTCTACGAGCGATACGCGCCGATGGTCGACCTCGCGAACAGCCGCGAGGACCTCTCGTTCCTCATCGCCGAGATGATCAGCGAGCTCAACATCGGCCACGCGTACTACTCGGGCGGCGACGTCGAGGACGTGCCGAGCCGTTCGGTCGGCCTGCTCGGCGTCGACTGGGAGGTCGCGAGCGGCCCCGACGGCAAGTCCGCCTACCGCATCAAGCGCATCATCGCCGGCGCCCCGTGGGACCTCGACGCCCGGAACCCGCTCGCGGTCCAGGGTCTCGACGTGAACGAGGGCGACCTCGTGCTGGCGGTGAACGGCGTGCCGTTCCGCACCGACCGCGACCCGTGGGCCGCGTTCCAGGGCCTCGCCGGCAAACAGGTGACGCTCTCGCTCGCGAAGGGCTTCGACGACGCGAAGCCGCGCGACGTGGTGGTCGAGCCGATCCCGAGCGAGGCGGAGCTCCGCTACCGCGACTGGATCGAGACCAAGCGGGCGATGGTCGAGAAGGCCTCGAACGGCACGATCGGCTACATCTACGTGCCGAACACCGGCGTCGACGGGCAGACCGACCTCGTGCGGCAGTACCAGGGTCAGATCGACCGGCCCGGCCTCATCATCGACGACCGCTGGAACGGCGGTGGCCAGATCCCGAACCGGTTCATCGAGATGCTGAACCGCCCGGTCACGAACTACTGGGCCCGCCGCGACTCGAATCCGTGGGTGAACCCGTCGGACGCCCACCACGGGCCGAAGGCGATGCTCATCAACGGGCTCGCAGGCTCGGGAGGCGACATGTTCCCGTGGCTGTTCCGCCACCAGAAGCTCGGGCCGCTCGTGGGCACCCGCACCTGGGGCGGCCTCGTCGGGATCTCGGGCAACCCGGGCCTCGTCGACGGCGGCCGCGTGACCGTGCCGACCTTCGGCTTCTACGAGACCGACGGCACCTGGGGCGTCGAGGGACACGGCGTCGATCCCGACGTCGAGGTGATCGACGACCCCGCCCTCATGAAGGACGGGGCCGATCCGCAGCTCGCCAAGGCGATCGAGCTCGTCCTCGAGGAGATCAAGAATCGCCCGTTCGTGCCGGTTCCGGCCCCCAAGGGCCCCGATCGCTCGGGCATGGGCATCGATCCGAAGGACAAGTGAGTTCGCCGGCGACGCATGGGTGATCCGGGCGGGTACCCTGCCCTCCCGAATCATGGACAGCACTACGAGCACCGGTTCCGGCGGGCCGCGGCCCGCCTTCAAGGTCACCCTCCGGGGGGCGAACGAGCCTCCCTTCGAACTCTCGTCCGATCGCATCGAGGACCGCCTCGTGCTCGGGCGTGACGCGAGCGCGGCCATGCGCCTCGCCGACGAGCGGGTGTCGCGGCGGCACTGCGAGCTTCGCCGGCACGAGGACCGCTGGTTCGTCGCCGATCTCGGAAGCACCGCGGGCACCTACGTCGACGGCCGCAAGCTCCAGGCGGGCGAGCAGGCCCGGCTGCGCCGCGGCACGCTGCTCTCGATCGGGCCGTTCGACCTGCGGTTCTCGGGTGCCGCCGAGAAGGCGAACGAGAGCCTGTCCGACCACTCGGCGACGAGCGTGGGCGCCGTTCCCAAGGAAGAGCTTAGCCCCGCGGCCCGACGGCTGACGGTGCTCATGGAGTTCTCGAAGATTCTGCAGGGCGCATCGGAGGTCGAGCAGACCCTCGACCTGCTTGCGGAAGCGATCGCGAACGGCTCGGGGTTCACCCGGACGCTCCTCCTCCGCGACGGGCCGGACGGCGTGAACCGGATCTCGGGCCGCGTGCTCGACGCCGACGCCGAGGGAGCCCCGATCAGCCGGTCGCTGCTGGCCGCGGCCCGTGCGATCAAGGCCCCGGTGCGGCTCGAGGAGCGACCCGAGCTCATGGAGGCGATGAGCATCGTCTCGGCCGGCATCACCGCCGCGCTCTGCGTGCCGATCACTCCCGCGACCGACGACCCGAAATCCGACCAGCTGGTCGCCTATCTCGACGCCCCGGGCTCGTCACGGCGGCCCGAGGCCGACGCCGCGGGCTTCGTGAACACGCTCGTCGAGCTCGCTCGCGGGGCCCTCGCCGCCATCGAGCGGCGCAGCCTCGAGGGCGAAATGAGCTCGATGCACTCGGTTCAGAAGAAGCTCATGCCCGCCGAGCAAGATCGCCTGGGTGCGTGGCGCTACGAGATGGCCTGCGTGCCCGGCCGCGGCGCCGCCGGCGACGTCTTCGCGATCTGCGGTCCCGACGGCCGGCGGGCCATGCTGCTCGGCGACGTCTCGGGCAAGGGCCCGGCGGCGGCGATGCTCATGTCGCTCGCGGTCGCCCACCTCGACGCGACGCTCGCCCACTCGGTCGAGTTGCCGCGGGCGATCTCGCTGCTGGGCGACCGGATCGTCCGCGACTTCAACGGCCAGCGGTTCATCACCGCGGTCGCGGCCCGCTTCCACGACGACGGGAAGGCGATCCTGATCGACGCCGGTCACGGGATCATGCTTCGGGTCTCGGCGACCGGCGAGGTCTCGACCCTGACCGTCGAGGGCGGGGTCGGCATCGGCATGATGGGCGAGGCCGACTACGACTCGACGACCCTCGAGTTCGTACCGGGCGACCGCCTCGTGCTCTTCACCGACGGCATCACCGAGCAACGGGATCCCGCCGGCCGCATGCTCGAGATCGAGGGTGCGGCCCAGGCCCTGGCGGGCAGCCTGACCCCCGAGGAGGACCTCCGGAGGCTGCTCTCGGCCCTCCGCAGCCACGCCGCCAAGCCCACCTTTGCCGACGACGTCACCATCGCGAGCATCGTCTACGACCCCGCCGGCGCGGCGTGATCGCAGCCTCACCGTCGACGGGAGCCCGGGACGGAAGCCCTCGGGCCGGTCCTGCCGATAACGCCCTCGATGCCCACCCCTACGGTCGTCGTCGCCCTCCTCGCCGCGATCGCCACCGCGGCGACGCAGGTTCCGGAGGTCCCCGAGCAGGTCCGGGCGTTCCTGCCGTGGATCGCCACCGCCGCGTTCCTGTTCGCGATGGTCGCGGTCATCAAGGCCAACGAGGCGATCTGGTGCGCGTTCTTCACGGCCGCGGCGGTCCTCTTCAATCCGTGGTTCCCCTGCCCGATTCCCGAGCCCGGGAACTTCTGGGCCCACATCGCGGCGGCGATCAGCGGGGCGGTGTACGCGGTGCGGAAGTGGTGAGGCGGCGGGTGTGAAATGCCATGCCACGGCCGACCGTTGTCGCGGCATGCGCAAGCGAACGGTTCGACCGACCGGACTCCTTCTGGCTCTCGCCGGCCTTTTCGTGTCCAGCGGATGCGGGAAGCCGCGCGGCCACACCCCGCCGGCCGAGGCGGTCGAACCACCGGTGGCCGTCGAGGCCGATGCCGACCTCCTTCGCCGCTGCGAGGCCGGTGCAGACCTCTCGGAGAGCGCCGGCGGCGACGCGTTCCTGGTGATGCGGGACGGCGCGATCGTCTTCGAGCGATACGCCGATCCTGCCTGGGAACGGACGCCGCATCTCCTCGCGAGCGGAACCAAGAGTTTCGCCGGCCTCGCGGCGTCATTCGCGATCGAGGACGGGCTGCTGTCGCTCGACGAGCGGGTCGCGGGGACGATCGTCGAGTGGCGGGCAGAGCCACGGAAGGCCGCGATCACCGTGCGCGAGCTGCTTTCGCTCTCCGCCGGGCTCGAACCGATGTCGGAGACGCTCGACTCCGCACGGAACGCCTTGGCCGCGGGCATCCGCGACCGTGCGGCGGCGGCGATCGCCGAGCCGCTGAAGGCGGACCCGGGGCGACGGTTCCTCTATGGGCCCGCGAGCTTCTGGGTCTTCGGCGAGCTGATGCGGAGGAAGCTCGCCGCGGCCGACACCGGCGATCGCGACGTCGCGGACTACCTCGAGCGGAAGCTCTTCCGGCCGCTCGGCATCGAGGTGCGATTCCTCCGCGACCAGGTCGGCGGCCCGAACCTCGCCGGCGGCGGCCGCGCCACCGCCCGCGACTGGGCCCGCCTCGGCGAGTGGATGCGGAGGAAGGGCGAGATCGACGGGAAGCGGCTGCTGCCCGCGGCCCGCATCGACGAGCTGCTCGTCGCGAACGGCCCGAACGATCGGTACGGGCTCACCTGGTGGCTGCTGGCCGACTCGGGGCCCGATCCGGAGGAGACGATGGAACGCGAGCGGCTTCGCGAGGCGGTCGAGCGGCGGACGGGCCGCGACCTTCCCTCCGCCCCGGACGCGGCCGCGTCCGCCCGCACCATCGGCTTCATGGCGGCGGGCAAGGGCAAGCAGAGGCTCTACGTGCTGCCCGCGGAAGGACTGGTCGTGGTGCGTTTCGGCCCGCTCGAGGGGGGCCGGGGGTATCGCGATGCAGACTTGCTTCGGATCCTTACGACGGGGGGATGAGCCTGCTGGTCGGATCACGCGAGGTCCCATGACCACGATCCCTCGTCGGCAACCCTCGTTGGCCTGTCCAAAGGTCAAGATCGCGCGTCAACGGCTCTCTGCAGCGGCCAAGCCGGCCCCCAGATTGGACAGGCCAAACGTAGCCCAGGCCCCCGAATTGGACAGGCTAAACCGAGCCGCTGGACACGTTCACACTCACGTCTCCGTCGGTCGGCGAGGGGCCTGCCGCCCCGCGGCTCACCCCGACCTCCACCATTTTCGGAACCACCGTCACCACCCGCAGACCACGGTGACTCCCGTCCCGAACCTCCTTGCCCCCCGCCCTCCCCGGGGTATACTCCGCGACCCGCCGGAGGCCCCAAGTCCCCGGACGGAGCCCGATTCGCGGGTGTAACTCAGTGGTAGAGTGCCACCTTGCCAAGGTGGATGTCGAGG
>JBEIUL010000345.1:0-3321 GCA_040374395.1 Phycisphaeraceae bacterium | reverse complement strand
TCGAGCCCGAGGCCGACGCGCTTCGCCGCGACCTCGCCGCCGCGGCCGACGCGCTTCACGCCGAGCTTTCGAGCCCCACGCCCGCCGAGCCCGCGCCGCCCGCGGCGTTGCCTCCCGCCGCGGTTCCGCCCCCGGCCGCGGTTCCGCCCCCGGCCGCGGTTCCGCCTCCGGCGAGGGTTCCAGCATCCGCGCCGTCCCCGCGGCCACCGACGATTCCCGAGCGACGCGGGTCGCCGGTCGCCGAGAGCGAACTGACCGAGTTCGACCGTCTCGTGCTCGCGACGCTCGCGACCGAAGGTGGCTGGAACGCCGCGAGCCGCGCCCGACTCGTGGCGATCGCCGCACGCTTCGGGGTGTCGAGCGAGGGGCTCGTCAAGGTCGTCGAGGGCATCCAGCGGAGCGCTCGCGACGGGTCCTTCCGGCGACGTCCCGAGCGGGTGGCCGGCGCCGTCGCCGCGCTCGCGGCCCTCCGGTCGGCCGACGAGAACCGGCTCGCCCGCGGTCTCGGCCGCATCGACGACACCCTGGTGCGTCAGGTCCGCGGCGACTCGACGTCGAGCCTCCTGCTGCTCACGCTGGTCTTCGTCGCGGTCACGAGCCTTGGGCTCTGGTTCCTCGGCCACGCCCTGACCTCGAACGATCGGGTCCGCCCGCCGCGGGCCCCGACCGTCGCGGAAATCGCCGAGCGGGAACGGCTCGAGACGCCGCCCGAGGTGCCGGTCGCGCCGCGGGTCGATCCCGCGCGGCCGACTCCGGTGCGGTGGTCGCGACGGCCGACGATCGCGGGCGGGGATCCTCCGGCCGACGCGGTGCTCGCCGCCTCCGAGGCGGGAACCGCGATCGAGCGCCTCGGTCGCCTCGCCCGCAAGAACGAGCTCGCGCCGGGGCGACCGGCCGAGGTCGACCGGCGGGAATGGGCCGATCTCGTGGCGAGGGTCTCGGGCTGCTGGCCGCTGCTCGATCCGGCGGTCCGCGTCGAGGTGATCGAGGCGATCCTCGCGGTGCTGAGGCCGCTCGAGGACGATCGCGTCGCCGAGGAGTTCCTCGCGTCGCTTCCCGTCGAGCCGCAGTCGACGCTTCGCGATCCGCTCGGGCCGTGGCGGGGTTCGTTCGCCGCGGGAATCCTCGCCGAATGCGCGGCGCGGGGCTCGATGCCGCCCGCGATCGCCGCCGCCGCGGCCGACCGCCTGGTGGCGGCGGTGCCTCGCAAGGTGCTCGCCTCCGAGCGGGGCGGAACGCCCGCGTTCGAGCTCGGGGCCTCGGCGTGGCTCGACCGCGCCGTCCGCGACCTGGTCGCCCTCACCCCCGGCGATGCCGCGGCCGCCGCGCGGTGGGAACGCTGGCTCGAGGCCGGACGGCGGTTCCGCGGCGAGGCGGCGGTCGAGCGCTCGGTGCTCGACGCGATCGGGGCGGTGCTGCGCGAGCCGCGGCTCGATCCGGTTCCCGAGGGCGGGGCGAGCGACCTCCTCGGCCGGCTCGTCGACGAGGTCGACTGGACGGCCCGCTCTCCGGTCCGCGTCGAGGCGCGTGCCGCCCTCGCGGGCTGGTTCGCCGACGGGGCGATCCCCGCGTCGCGGATCTGGGCCCTCACCACGCTGCTCGACCTCGACGTCGACGCGGCGTGGTTCGTGCCGGAACTGATCGTGCCCCCGAAGTCCGACCTCGGGGCCCGGCAGTCGATCCTCACGCGGATCCTGGCGTCGTGGCCCGAGTCGCGGGAGACGCTCGCGGCCGGCGGCGGCTTCCCCGTCGAGCCCCGGCTGCTCGAGCGGTGGCGGCTCGCGCGGAAGAAGATCGAGGAACTGCCCGCGAATGACGAGTTCGGCCGCTTGCGGGCGGTGGTCGCGGCCTCGTGGCTCAACGCGATCGGTTCCGCGATCGCCGCGGGCGATCCCGAGGCGGCCGGCGACCTCTTCGCCGAGCTCGACGAGACGTTCGCCGCCGACCCGATCGCCCTCGCGCGGGGTGGGCTCGTCGCGGGCGTGACCGCCGGCGTCGACGGCGAGTTCAACGCCCAGTTCCAGGCCGCCGCCCGCGACGTCGAGCGCCAGCGGGACCAGCTGCGGAACCTGCGGATGCGGAGCGCCGCGACTGATATCGGACCGATCGACGCCGCGGCCCTCGTGAAGGAGGCGTTCTTCGCGTCCGACGCGTCGGTCCGCTCGCTGGCCCAGGATGTCGTCGGCGAGCGTTTCGCGAACGGCGTCACGGTGCTCACCGAGGTGCTCGACCAGCTCGGGAACTCGCCGAAGTCCGAGACGGTGTCGATCTTCCTGCAGAAGGTCACCGGGTCGGATCTGCCCGAGACGCGCGACCGCGACTGGACGCGGGCGGCGCGGCATGCCCTCGTGCGGAAGGTCCAGCGGCTCGAGCGGTCCCGTGGCCTCGCGATCGACGCCCTCGCGGCGCGGTACGCCGAGTCGATCGACGTGCGGGCGAGGCTGCTCGCGACCGGATACGAGCCGCCGTCGGGTTCGCCCGCGCCCGCCGAGGCGATCGCGTCGCTCGGGCGGCAATGGCGGGCCCGCGCGGGAACGATGTTCCTGACCGACCCGTTCCCGGCGCCGCTCGACGAGCTCGACCGGCGGCGCGAGGTGCGGCGGGCCCTCGCCGACGGCCCGATCCGGCGGTGCGCCGCCGAGAGCCTCTCGCTGCTCGAGCTCGTCGCGGCGGTCGCCGTCGCCGAGGAGCCGCCGGTCCGGTCGCGGGTCGGCGCGATCCTGGCCGAGGTCGCCGAGCGGCGGGCCCGCGCGGGCTCGGCGCTCGGTCAGCTGCTCGAGTCCGAGCTCGGCACCGGGGCGGTGCTCGACGTGCGATTCCGGCCCGCGGACCCCGAGGACGCCGCGAAGAGGGGGGATGGGGCATGATCCGGCTCGTATCGATGGTGGGGATCTCGCTGCTCATGGCGCTCGCCGCGCCCGCCGCCGCGGCGCCCCCGACCCGCGAATCGCGACTCGAGGCCCTCGACCCGAAGCGACCGCTCGACTACCTCGAGCTCGCCGAGGAGATCGCCGACGGCCTGCCGCCCGAGGGTTCCGACGACGACCGCCAGCTCGCGCGGAGGCTCTTCTCGCTCGCGGGGCTGCTCGATCGCGAGCGGCTCGGCCGGTCGGCGTCGCTCGGGCTCCTCACGCTCGAGACCGATCGCCTGCAGCGGCAGCGGCTCGAGGCGGTCGCGAGGCTGCTCGCGCCGACGGCGTCGGTCGAGTCGGCGGCGGTCGAGCGGATCGACCCCGACGCCGCGGTCGCGGTCTCGGAGGCGTTCTCGTCGCTCCGCCGGGGCCGCGGCTCGCAGGGGACGAGCGCCCTCCGCGTGCCCGG
>JBEIUL010000575.1:0-1601 GCA_040374395.1 Phycisphaeraceae bacterium | reverse complement strand
GGATCCCGACATCGTGTTCGTCGGCGAGATCCGCGACGGCGAGACCGTCGACATCGCGATCCGCTCGGCCCTCACCGGCCACCTCATCCTCTCGACGCTGCACACCAACGACGCGATCTCGTCGATCGGCCGCATGGTCGACATGGGCGCCGAGCCCTACCTGGTCGCGAGCGTGGTCGAGGGCCTGCTCGCCCAGCGGCTCGGCCGAAGGATCTGCAAGAACTGCACCGACTCGCGGCCGCTCGGCGAGGACATCGCCGCCCGCCTCACCGAGGAGGAGCGGGCGATGCTCAAGGGTCGCGAGGCCTTCGGCCGCGGCTGCGACAAGTGCAAGGGCTCGGGCTTCCGCGGCCGGCTCGGCTTCTTCGAGATCGTGCGGATCACCGCCCCGCTGCGTGCGGCCATCAGCCGGAACGCGACCACCGTCGAGCTCAAGAAGCTGCTCGGCGACGACTTCATCACCATGCGGCAGGACGGCATGATCAAGGCCGCCGCGGGCGTGACCACGCCGCAGGAAGTGCTCCGCGCCACGCAGGACGTGGAGGACGCGGTCTGACCGCGACCCGGCGATGCCCTCCTACCGCTACCAGGCCCTCGACGCGTCCGGCGCCGCCACCGCGGGAACGCTCACCGCTCCCGACCGGATGACCGCGATGCGGCAACTGCAATCCCGCGGCGAGATCCCGATCTCGCTCGAGTCGGGCGAGGATGGCGTCCCCGCGGCCGGCGGGACCGCCGACGCCGAGCGGGCCGACCTGCTCGCGTTCCTCCGCCGCTCGCGACGGGCGACGCTCTCGCGGCCCGAGGTCACCGACTTCATCCGCGAGATCGCCACCGCCCTCGAGGCGGGCCTTCCGCTGCTCCAGTCGCTGAAGACCGTGCGCCGGCAGGCGGCGAACGAGCGGCTCGAGCAGATCCTCGACTTCCTCATCGAGCGGATCGAGGCGGGCCAGCCCCTCCACGTCGCGGCCCGCGACTACGGCCCACCGTTCGACGACATGATCGTCGGCATGCTGCGGGCCGCCGACGCGAGCGGTCGCATGCCCGAGGTCATGCACCAGCTCGCCGACCTCCTCGAGCGGTCGGTGGAACTGCGCCGCGAGCTGGTGGGCGCGATCGTCTATCCGCTCATCGTCGCGGGCCTGATCGCGCTCAGCGTGGTCGTGCTCGTGACGTTCGTGCTTCCGAAGGTCATGCAGCCGATCATCGAGGCCAACCGCGAGCTCCCGCTTCCGACGCTCATCCTGCTCGCGGTCGCCGACTTCGTCCGCACCTGGTGGCTGCTGCTCGTGGCCCTCGCGGTCCTCGCCGGCTGGGGCTGGCGCCGGTGGATCGCGCAGCCGGCGAACCGGCTCCGCTTCGACGGCTGGCTGCTGCGGGTTCCCGTGCTCGGCCGGCTGCTGCGCGACGTCGCCGTCGCGCGGTTCACCCGCACGCTCGGAACGCTCGTCTCGGCCGGCATGCCGATCATCTCGGCCCTCCGCATCGTGCGCGACACGCTCGGCAACTCGGTGCTGATGGACGCGATCGACCGCGTCGAGGACAAGGTCACCACCGGCCAGTCGCTCGCCGAGCCGCTCGAGCGGTGCGGGCACTTCCCG
>JBEIUL010000157.1:0-5981 GCA_040374395.1 Phycisphaeraceae bacterium | reverse complement strand
CCGAGCACGCTGAACGCGACGGTCCGGCCGTCCGGTCCAACCACGATCCCGGACAGGCACGAAACGCCGCGGATGAACCCCGTCTTGCAGAGGACGGTGCAGCCGGTCTTCTCGAGCGACTTGAACCGATTCCGCACCGTCCCGGTCTCGCCGCCGACCGCCAGGCTGTCGCGGAACGGCCGATCGGTGGACGGATCCGAGATCAGCGAGTCGATCCACGCGGTCATGAGCGACGCCGTGACCCGGTTGTCCCGGCTGAGTCCCGAGCCGTCGGAGAGGACGAACCCCCGCACCGCGGCCGGATCGGCGAGTTTTCGGGCCACCACCCCGGGCACGACCGAGGTCGCCTCCGCCCAGGATCCGGGGCGTTTCGTCTCGTGGTGGACGACGCGCTTGAGCAGGCACTCGGCCGAGAGGTTGTCGCTGTCGGTGTTGCATCGCCGCAGCACGGTCGCAAGGGGGGTCTCGACCGGCGGCCCGATCGTCCTTCCTTGGCCGGTCGGATCCGTCGGCCCGGCGATCCGGGCCCCGCCGACCTCGATTCCCGCCGACCGAAGCCGAACCGCGAAGAGGTCGGCGAGCAGGCCGGGCATCCCGTGCAGCGTGATCGTCACCGGATCGCGGGCGGCGACCTGAACGTTCCCGTTGAGGGTCAGGTCGTTCCCGTCCTGCTTCCGTCCGATCCAGAAGCTGTGCTTTGCGGATGCCGAACGATTGGACGTCGTGCGGTTCTGGATCGGCAGGAACGCGAGGTCGGGGCTCATTCTCGCGATCGTCGCGGTGCCGCCGGGCCGGGGCGCCGGCCAGACCTGCAGCACGTTGTGGTGGAAGTTGAAGCCGTGGACTTCCGCGCAGTATCCCTCGGGGAACTGGTCCGCGGGCCACTTCGGATGGAAGCCGATCGGTTCGAAGATCCGTGAGTCGACCACCACCGACTCAATCGCCGCGACATTCGCGTCTCGGACCGCGGCGGCCCACGCCCCGAGGAATGCCGAGGAATCCAAGCCCTTTTCGACGCGGCCATCGGGACGCTTCCACGTGACGAACGAGAGCAGGTCGGGGTCCGCGAACACCGGATCGCCATCGCCGACCAGATGAAGGTCCGGACGGCCATCCCCGCGATCGACGATCCGCATCGTGGTGCGGAAACGGAAATCCTCGCCGAGCGACACGAGCGCCGCTCCGGTCGTGATCACCTTCATGTTGCTCGCGGGGATCAGCGGCGCCGCGGAGTCGAGTCCAAAAAGTTCTTGGCCCGTCGTGAGGTCCCGCACCGAAACCCCGAGACGGGATCCCGGAGGTCGCCCCTTGCGGATCGCCTCCTGGAGTTCGGACCTCAGGCCGGCCACCGTGGAAGTCGTCGCCGCGAGAAAGGCCAGGCAAACCGCCGTCACGAACCGAGCCGAAACCCCGCTTCCTCGCCACTTCCGGGACAAAGATCGATTCATGGCGCAATTATCGTCCATCGCAGGACTTCGGGGCGAAAGGAACTTTGGAGGAGACGCGAAGCCTGATCCGGAACCTGTTCCAAGAAGGCCTGGTGATTCTTAGGTCATTGGGGCACATGGATTTGCGATCCATGTCGGGCGGGGTCGGGGACCGATCGGTTCCAAGTCCGGAAATCAATCTTCGGGCTTCCGGAAGGGCCTTCCGAGGCCGTTTCTGCGCGGAAAAACCCGGGGACTTGCTCGAAGGCCTTGCTTCCTCCGCAGACGGTGATAGATTTCCTGTTCAGCGGGTCCGTTCCCGCATCCAGAAGAGTCAGTCTCAAGGAGAGCAAAGATGAAGAGCTTGATTGGTGCGTCTCTCGCACTGGGTCTCACGGCGGCCGCTTCGGCCACCTCCGTGAACCTCACTTTCGATGGCTTCGGCGCCGGCGTTCAGATGCGTCTGAACTACGCCTCGAACCAGAACTACGCCTCGGCGAACCGCTCGACCGGTTCGAACATCCAGGCCCGTGAGCACCGCTTCACGAACACCGGGACCGGCCGCACCATGCGGAACTACTGCGTCCAGGTGTTCGAGTCGGTTTCTCCCGGCAACACGTACGCCTACGACGAGGTCAGCATCAACGACGTTCCGGACTTCCCCCCGGGCCCCGGCCCGATGGGTGCCCTCCGCGGCTCGATCATGCGGAACCTCTACGCCCGGTTCTACAGCCAGGTTGAGGATGGTCTCGACAACGTGAAGTGCGCTGCCTTCTCCTTGCTCGTCTGGGAGATCTCGCACGAGAACCTCAACGGCGCTGGTGCCACCGCTACCGACGTGCTGAACGCAGGTGCGATCAACGTCTCGCTCGGTGCCTTCCAAGCCTCGGGCTCGGCCACCCTGACGGGCGACAAGCTCGCGGCCTTCAATCAGGCCCAGTCTTGGATCGCGACCATGGTTGCTGATTCTGCGAACCTCCGCGGCTTCGGCATCTACGGCCTCACCAATCCCACCGCCCAGGATCACATCGGCGTTCTCGTGCCGGTGCCGGCTCCGGCCCTTCTCGCGGGCCTCGGCCTGGTGGGTGTGGTTGCCGGTCGCCGTCGCTCCCGGTGACGCCGGAAGACCAGCGAAGGATTGTCTGACTCGACTGGATCAGGGGGTGTCCGAAAGGACACCCCCTTCTTCCGTTTTTTCTGCCGGCGGCGAGTTCCGTGGACCGGTCCGCTGGGCTAGGCCCGTGGGCTGAGCCGATAGCACCATGAATGCCCGGTGAAGTCCGCTCGATATCGATGCCACGGAGGAGGCCGCGAGTCCTTGCGGTCGCGAGCGGGGGCGGGCACTGGGTTCAGTTGCTTCGGCTGAGACCGGCCCTTGAGGGCTGCGAGGTCACGTTCGTGACCGTTCGTGATTCCTACCGCTCGCAGGTTCCCGGA
This sequence comes from Phycisphaeraceae bacterium, assembly GCA_040374395.1. Classification (GTDB taxonomy): domain Bacteria; phylum Planctomycetota; class Phycisphaerae; order Phycisphaerales; family SM1A02; genus JBEIUL01. Next base: position 3,117 of record JBEIUL010000157.1, on the reverse strand, counting down.
AGCGATTTCATCGCGGTCAACGATGCGACCCGGTGGAACAAGCTGTCGTTGCTGCGATTGGCCTTCCGCATGTATCGAATCGTCCGGTCCCTTCGTCCCGACGTGATCGTATCGACGGGCGCCGCGCCCGGGTACTTCGCTCTCCGGTTCGGACGGTGGTTCGGCGCTCGGACCCTCTGGATCGACTCGATCGCGAACGCCGAGGAGGTTTCCCTCTCGGGCCGCCGGATCTCGTCGCACGTCGATGCCGCATTCACCCAGTGGGGTCACCTGTCGGACACGCCCGGGTTCCGGCATCGCGGAGCCGTGCTGTGATTCTGGTCACCGTCGGGGCCCAGATGCCCTTCGATCGACTGGTGAGGGGAGTAGATGCGTGGGCCGCGGCTCGAGGTCGCTCGGACGTGTTCATGCAGGTTGGAGCGGGGGGGGCCAGGCCCGCTCATGCGGAGTGGGTCGAGTTCCTCGAACCTGCCGAGTTCTCGAGTCGGCTCGCGGAGTGCTCGGCGCTCGTGGCCCACGCCGGCATGGGCAGCATCCTCTCGGCGCTCGAGGCGGGCAAGCCCATCGTCGTGATGCCCCGTCGGGGCGAGTTCCGCGAGACCCGCAACGACCATCAGGTGGCTACGGCCATCCGGTTCCGGGAACTCGGGAAGGTCCATGTCGCCATGGACGAGTCCGAACTGCCCGCAGCGCTCGATGCGCTCGATCGCATGCCGGTCGCGGAACGGATCGCCGCGGTCGCGTCGCCGGAACTTCTCTCGGCGGTCTCGGATTTCGTTCACGCTCGCGGCGAGTTCGCGGTCAGACGGTGATCCGGTCCCAGCGGCCGAAAAGGAAGCGGAGCAGGAAGAGCAGCCCGCGCACCACGAGCTCGGCCGACAGGGCCCACCAGATGCCGACGAGGCCGTGGCCGAGATGGACCCCGAGGTACCAGGCGAGCGGAAGCCGCAGGCCGTAGCAGCTCGCGACGGTGATCCAGAGGATCCACGTGGTGTCGCCGACGCCGCGCAGGCCGTTCCGCACCACCATCGCGAGCGCGAAGAAGACCTGCACCGATCCGCAGGCGAACAGCAGCCGCGGCACGGTCTCGAGGTGCACCGGCTCGAGGCTGATGAACGCGGTCAGCGGCCGGCCGGCGAGCATGAAGACGAGGCCGCATGAGCCCATGATCGCCATTCCGACCATGGTGCAGGCCCAGATCGCGCGGCGGGCCAGCCGCGGGTTTCCCGCACCCAGGTACTGGCCGGCGAGCGTTCCGGCGGCGGTTCCCATCGCGAATCCCGGCAGGAACGAGAACGCTTCCCATTGCACGCAGATGGTGTGCGCCCCGAGAAGGCCGCCGCCGCGGTCGCGGTCGGACATCCCGATGAAGAGCATCACGAAGAGCTGCACGCCCCACATCGCGAGCCCCTCGAGGAAATTGGGGATGCCGATGCGGACGATGCGCCGCCCCATCACGCCGTCGGGCGCGAGATCCGCCCGCTTGAGCCGCAGGTCCTTGACGCCCCGAAGCAGCACCCAGACGGTGGCCACGCCGCCGAACGCGTAACTGATCGCGGTCCCCGCCGCGATCCCGAACACCCCGTAGCGCAGCGGGTCGAGCTCGATCGGATGCGGGATCGAGCCCCCGAACATCCGCAGGTCGACTCCCGAGAGGAGCCACGAGAACAGCACGTTGATCGCGTTCACGCCGAGGGCGATGAGGGCCGGCCGCGCCGCCTCGCCAGCCCCGTGCATGGCCATGCCGCCGACCATCATCAGGCCGCAGAAGGGCATCGAGATCGCGATGGTCCGGACGTAGGTTCGGCAGCAGTCGACGGCCGCGGGGGTGAGGTCGGCGACGTGCGCGAGCGGCTCGGCCGCGACCCACATGAGGCCACCGACGAGGGCGCCCCACGCGACCGCGAAGGTCATCGACTGCCCGAGGGCCCGTTCGCTCTCCTCGGGCCGGCCGCCGCCCATCCCGCGGGAGATGATCGCCTGCGCCCCGACCCCGAGTCCGGCCATCGCGATCGAGATGAACCAGCCGACGTACGAGCCGATGCCGATGCCGTCGAGGGCGGGCACCACGATCTCGCCCGGAAGGCTGCCGGCGATGAGCTTGTCGACGAGGCCGACCATTGCCGTCAGCAGCTGCTGGAGCAGGACCGGCAGGGCCACGATCCACATCGCGCTCCACATGCTCTTTCCGGCGAGCTTTCCCGAGCGGATGGTGCCCGCCTCGTCGATCGCCGCCTCGGCCTCCTCGAGGGAGAGCACGGGATCGGGCGGGTCGTCGGGAGACGCCGGCGTGTTGGGAACGGGTGGGTCGCGTCGCACGCGGTTCGGGGGCGGTCAGGGCGTCGCGGGCGGCGAGGCGGTTTCCGCGGATGGCAGGTTCACGCCGGGCGGGGGCGCCTCGCCCTCGTAGGTCCGGCGGATGCCGGTCAGTCTCATCCCGATCGGCACGCCGGGATCCTCGAAGACGACCGGCTGCCAGAAGACGACGTAGTCGATGAAGTCGAGCTCGCGTCGGAACACCGGATAGAGATACGTCTCCTCGTCGACGAACGCGTCCGAAGTCGCGTCCTTCCACGAGATCCACGCGGCCTTGTCGAGGCCGTGGTCCTGGGAGGTGAGCGTCTCGAGCGAGTCGAGGGCCGCCCAGTTCACGCCGAGCTCCCGCTGGTCGAGGGCGGCGACGAGGGCCTGGAAGACCGAGTCGGTCGGGTACTGGCCGAGGGCGACGGCGAGCTCGAGGCGGACCTCGGCCTCCTCGGCGGGATCGAGCAGCCGCGGCCAGATCAGGTCGGCCACGGCCGGGTCGTGGAGCCGCTGGAGCGACCGGGCCGCCTCGAGCCGCACGATCTTGAAGGGGCTCGGAAGCTGCGTCGCGACCAGCTTCGCATCGCTCGCGTCGCCGTGGCGGCCGAGTGCCTTCAGCGCGAACGCCTTCACGAGAGGGTCGGAATTCTCCTCGACGTAGAGCCGGTACAGGCGCACGTAGGCCTCGGCGCCGCCCCATGGGGCGGAGGCGAGGAGGGCGACGCCGCGGCGCTGGTTCTCGGCGTCGGTGGGGTCGACCGCCCAGGTCGCGGCCTCGAGCGGGGTCGGCGGCGCGAAGCTCTCGCCGAAGCT
>JBEIUL010000288.1:0-4013 GCA_040374395.1 Phycisphaeraceae bacterium | reverse complement strand
TCGCGCCGGACGGCCGCCTCTTCGTGATCGACAAGCAGGCCCGGGTGCAGCGGTTCTCGCCGGAGGGCTCGTACGAGCTCGAGTGGCCGATGCCCGAGAGCGAGCGGGGGCGTCCGGTCGGCGTCTCGGTCCACCCCGACGGCCGCGTCTTCGTCGCCGACACGCACTACCACCGCGTAATGGTCTTCGACCGCGACGGGACCGAGCTCGCGCGATTCGGCTCGTACGGCACCGGGCCGGGCGAGTTCTACTACCCGACCGACATCGCCTTCCTCGCGGACGGCCGCATCGCGGTGAGCGAGTACGGCGGGAACGACCGCGTGCAGGTCTTCACGGATGACTTCCGGCCGCTCTCGGCGTTCGGCCGCTTCGGCCGCGGGAACGCCGCGTTCGCGCGGCCGCAGTCGATCACGCTCGTGGGCGACGAGCTCGTCGTCGCCGACGGGTGCAACCACCGGCTGCAGGTCTGGGGCCTCGATGGCTCGTGGCGGCGCGACCTCGGCGGTGCGGGCCGCGAGCCGGGCCGCTTCGCGTACCCCTACGGCGTCGAGAGCCTCGGCGACGGTACGGTCCTCGTCGCCGAGTTCGGGAACCACCGCCTGCAGCGGATCTCGCTCGCCGACGGCCGGCCGCTCGGGGCATGGGGCGGGCCGGCGGCGAGCCGCGATCCGGCCTCCGCGGCGGGACCCGAGCCGGGGCGGCTCCTCTATCCTTTCGCGGTCGCGAGCGGTCTCGGCTTCGGCGACGGCCGCGTGGCCGTGTGCGACACCGGGCACGATCGCGTGGCGCTGGTTCCCGTCGCCGACCTCGCCGCCCCGGGCGGAGACCCCTGAACGTGCCCAGCGACCTTCCGCTCCAGTTCGAACGCCCGGGATGGCTCGTCCTTCTCGCGCTGCTCGTGCCGGTGGTGCTCATCGCGCGGCGGCACTGGAGCGCGGTCTCGCCCGAGAAGGCTTGGCTCAGTCTCGCGTTCCGCGCCCTGGTCGTCACGTTGCTCGCGATCTCGCTCGCCCAGCCGACGCTCGTGAAGAGGGGCGAGGGGCTGTCGCTCGTGGTCATCGCCGACCGCAGCCAGTCGATCCCGCTTCCGCTCCGGCAGGAAAGCGAGGAGTTCCTCCGCCGCCTGCCCGAGACGAAGAAGCCCGACGATCGCCTCGGCACGATCGTGGTGGGCCGGCAGGCCGAGATCCTCGCGCGGCCCGAGCGGAACTCGATCGTGCCCGGCCTGTCGCACCCCGGCGAGACCGACGCGACCGACCTCGCGGGCGGCGTGCGTCAGGCGCTGTCGCTCCTCCCGACCGATACCGCACGGCGGCTGCTGCTCGTCTCGGACGGCAACGAGAACGTCGGGAACCTGTTGGAAGAGGCCTCGGCCGCGGCGGCGGCGGGCATCCCGATCGACGTCCTTCCGCTCACCTACGAGCACCCGAACGAGATCGTCTTCGAGGGGATCCGCGCCCCGGCCCGCTCGCGCGTCGGCCAGACCGCCGACCTGCGGCTCTTCCTCCGCAGCCAGGGCCCGGCCCGCGGCCGCGTGACGCTCACCATGAACGGCGAGCCGATCGACCTCGCTCCCGGCGAGTCGGGCGAGGCGGTCGACATCGACCTGCCCGCCGGGCCGACGGTGATTCCCGTGCCGGTCTCGCTCGACGAGGGCGGGGCGCAGCGGTTCGAGGCTTCGTTCGAGCCGGCGGCCGCCGTGATGGACGCACTGCCCGAGAACAACTTCGCGAGCGCCGTCACCTTCGTGTCCGGCGGCGGCCGCGTCCTCATCGTCGACCCGACCGGCGACGAGAGCGCGATGCTTGCCGCGGCCCTGCGGCAGGGCGGACTTGCCGTCGACGCGCGGCCGCCGTCCGATCTCGCGGGCGGCCCCGCGTTCCTGAACGGCTACGACGCGATCCTGCTCGCGAACGTCCCGCGGTGGAGCGTCGACGCCGAGGCCGACCGCTCGCTCAAGGCGTACGTGCACGACCTCGGCGGCGGCCTCGCGATGCTCGGCGGTGACGCGAGCTTCGGCGCCGGCGGCTGGATCGACAGCGAGGTCGCGAAGGCCCTGCCGGTCAAGATGGATCCGCCGGCCACCCGGCAGCTGGTCCGCGGGGCCCTCGCGATGATCATCCACTCCTGCGAGATCCCCCAGGGGAACTACTGGAGCATGAAGATCGCCGAGGCCGCGATCGAGGCCCTCAGCCGCCTCGACCTCGTCGGCATCATCGTCTTCGGCATGGGCGGCTCGCAGTGGCACTTCCCGCTGCAGGAGGCGGGCGACAAGTCGAAGGCCCTCGCCGCGGTCAAGAGCATGATGGTCGGCGACATGCCCGACTTCGAGAGCGCGGTCGGTCGCGCCTACGAGGGGCTCGTGCCGAGCTCGGCGGGCCGCAAGCACGTGGTCATCGTCTCGGACGGCGACCCGGCGCCGCCGTCGCCGCAGCTCGTGCAGCAGCTGATCGACGCGAAGATCACCGTCTCGACGGTGCTCGTCTTCGGCCACGGCAGCCCGCAGGACCGGGCGAACATGCAGGAGCTCGCCCGCCGCACCGGCGGCAAGTTCCACAACGTCACGAACCCGAAGCAGCTGCCGAAGATCTTCACGCAGGAGGCGGCGGTCGTCACGCGGTCGCTGCTCGCCGAGGGCGACTTCCGCCCGCAGGTCGTCGCGGGGCTGCCGGGGCCGGTCCGGGGCTTCTCCGCCGTGCCCGCGATCCGCGGCTACGTCGTGACCGTGCCGCGCGAGGGGCTGGCGCAGGTCGCGGTCACGATTCCCGCGAAGGACGCGAAGGATCCGCTCTTCGCCTGGTGGAACCACGGCATCGGCCGCTCGTTCGCGTTCACCTCCGACGCGACGAACCGCTGGGGCACCGCGTGGACGGCGTGGGGCGACTACCGGGCGTTCTGGGAGCAGGCCGTCCGCTGGCTCATGCGGCCGGCGTCGCCGCAGAACCTCTCGGTGCGGACCCGCGTCGAGGGCGAGACCGCGATCGTCGAGCTCGAGGCGGTCGGCGAGGACGCGAACTTCCTGAACTTCCTGCGGACGAGCGCGACCGTCCTCGCCCCGGACGGTACCGGCCGCCCGCTCGAGCTGCAGCAGGTCGGGCCCGGCCGATACCGCGGCGAGTTCGCGGCGGCCCAGACCGGCTCGTACCTCGTGAACGTCTCGGTGCCGTCGACCCGGGAGGGCGACGCGACCTCGAGCGTGCAGGCCGCGGTGGGCATCCCGTACGCGAAGGAGTTCCGGGCGGTGCGCGACAACGCGACGCTGCTCGAGCAGGTCGCCGAGCGGACGGGCGGCCGCGTGCTGCGGATGGACGAGGTCTCGCTCGCCGACGCGTTCGATCGCACCGGCCTCGCGATTCCCCGCAGCCCGAAGCGGATCTGGGACCTGCTCGCGATCCTCGCCGCGGCGGTCTTCCTGATCGACGTCGCGGTTCGACGCCTCGCCTTCGACCGCGACGGGGCTCGCCGGCTCGCGGCCGCGGCCCTCGGGCAGCAGGCCGAGTCGGGCGACGCGACGGTCGAGGCGTGGAAGAAGGCCCGCGGGAAGGCGAAGGCGCCGGTCGCCGCGGAGATCCCCGAGCCCGCCGCGGGCGGGCCGAGGCTCGACGTCGGCGCCGAGACCCGCGGCGACGGCCCGCGAACCGCCGCGAGGCCGGCGTCCGCGCCCCCGCCGAGCGACGAGCCGAAGACCGACGGCGACGAGGCGTCGCCGACCTCGCGGCTGCTGAAGGCCAAGCGCCGCGCCCGCGGCGGCGAGGGCGGGGAAGGCGAGCCTCGCGATGGCTGACGCGACGGGCACCGCCGCGGCCGGCCTCGACGAGGCCTTCGACGACGTCGCCGACGCCCGGCGCCGCTGCGAGGCGTTCCGCGAGGTCTTCCTCGCCCTGCGAAGCGAGATCGGCCGCGTCCTCGTCGGGCAGACCGAGGTCGTCGATCTCACGCTCGCCGCGCTCTTCGCCGACGGGCACGTCCTGCTCGAGGGCGTGCCGGGGCTCGGCAAGACGCTCCTCGTCCGC
>JBEIUL010000134.1:0-6470 GCA_040374395.1 Phycisphaeraceae bacterium | reverse complement strand
GGCGAGAGGAAGATCGCCCAGATCTCCGAGGCGATCGCCCTCGCCGAGCGGCACGTCGGCCGGATCCGCATCGAGGCGGCGACCTCGCTCGCCGAGAGCCTCGTCGCGTTCCTCCGCGGCCTGCCCGGGGCGGTCCGGGCCGAGTTCGCCGGCAGCACCCGGCGCGGCCGCGAGACCGCGGGCGACATCGATTGCCTCGTGAGCGTGGCCGACCCGGCCGAGGCGGCGGGCCTCGCCCGTCGCGTCGAGTCTTGGCCGGCGATCGCGAAGGTCCTGGCCGCGGGCGACACCAAGGTCTCGGTGCTCACCACGGACGGCGTGCAGGCCGACGTGCGGATCGTGCCCGACGCGGCCTTCGGCGCGGCCCTCCTCTACTTCACCGGAAGCAAGGAGCACAACGTGGTCCTTCGCGAGCGGGCCCAGGCCTCGGGGCGGCGGCTGAACGAGTACGGGCTGTTTCCCGATGACGGCCAGCCCGCCCCGCAGGACCGCGGCGTCGCGCCGCTCGCGGCCCGCACCGAGGAGGAGATCTACGCCGCCCTCGGACTGCCGTGGCTGCCGCCCGAGGTCCGCGAGGATCGCGGCGAGACGACGCACCCGGTGCCGCGACTCGTAGAGCTTTCCGACCTCAAGGCCGAGCTCCATGCCCACACCACCGCAAGCGACGGCTACCTCTCGATCGAGGAGCTCGCCGAGGCCGCGAAGGCCCGCGGCTTCCACACCATCGCGGTCACCGACCACTCGCGATCGAGCGTGCAGGCGAACGGGCTGTCGCGCGAGCGGCTGCTCGAGCACGTCGAGGCGGTCCGCGAGGCGGCGCGGAAGGTCAAGGGCATCACGATCCTCGCCGGCAGCGAGGTCGACATCCTCGCCGACGGCCGGCTCGACTACGACGACGAGACCCTCGCGCGGCTCGACCTCGTCGTCGCGAGCCCGCACACCGCGCTGCGGCAGTCGCCCGAGGACGCGACGGCCCGCCTGCTGAGGGCGATCGCCCATCCGGCGGTACGGATCCTCGGCCATCCGACCGGGCGGATCACGCTCGGCCGCGAGGGCCTCTCGCCCGACATCCGCGCCCTCGTCGAGGCCGCCCGGACGCACGACGTCGCCCTCGAGATCAACGCGCACCCCGCGCGGCTCGACCTCCGCGACACGCACGTGCGGGCGGCGATGGACGGCGGCGCCCTCCTCTCGATCAACTGCGACACCCACGCCCGCGAGGACCTCGGGAACGCCCGCTACGGCGTGCTCACCGCCCGCCGCGGCTGGGCCACCGCCGATCGCATCGTGAACTGCTGGAGCGCCGAGCGGCTCCACGCGTGGATCCGGCGGAAGCGCGGGTGACGGGTCCGCTCAACGCGACGCGATCGGCCGCACCCGCAAGCCCACGACCACGAGCGATGCGTCGCCTTCGACCACCGCGAGCGTCGGCCGGGGTCCGGCGGAACGGCATTCGAGGATCGCGACCGTCCGCGGATCGTCCGCCGTGGCTCCCGCGGCGAGCACCCGCAACCGATCGCCGGCCGCGACGCCGGTCGCGGCCCGATTCAGCCGGATCTCGCCCGCCTCGACCGCCGCGATCGCGAGCGGCACCAGCCGATCGACCGCCTCGTCGGCGATCCGCGTTCCCGCTTCGGCGACGAGCCGCGCGACCGTCGCCTCGGGAAGCGGACCGGACGCCGCCAACCTCTCGAGCGACCCGCGACCGAGATCGGCCCGCACGCGATCGCTCCAGACGACCAGGCCGTCCGATCGCCGCACCAGCCTCGCGATTGCGGTGAGCGACGCGGAACCATCGCGGTAGACGTAGCCGCTCGCCTTGATCGTCCGCACCGAGTCGACGAGCCCCGCGGTCTCGACCGAGACGTTGATCGCGTAGTCGGCGGGAAAGCCCCCGCTGCCGTCGACGAGCCGCACTCCCGACGCGTCGCCGAGCCGCAGCCCGACCTCGAGGGCGAGCCGCCGCGCGAGCTCCGCGCCCGGCACGTCGACCTCGGCGAAACGGAACGAGTTCACGCCGGCCGCATCGAAACTCCCGACCGAGATCGACGGGCCGGACGCCGCCTCGGTCGGCCTCGGCGCCACCTCGTCCGCGGGCCTCGGCGCCGTCGCGGGCACCGCCGGCGGGAACGTCGAGCTCGGCGGGATCGCCGGCAGCCCCGACGGCGGATCGCCGGCCGCGACGCCGACGAGAAGCCAGCCCACGACGAGGACGAAGACCGTTCGGCCCATGCGCATCGCCCTCCGCACGCGTCGCGTGCCTCAGACCCTGCTCTTCTTGCTCACCGGGTTCGAGAAGCCCTCCCAGACCGTCTCGCCGGTCCGGAGGTCGACCACCCACATCCGCATCTCGTAGTTCCTCTGGCGGGCGACCGGGTTCCGCTCGTAGGCCGACAGCACCTGCGTGTTCACGCTCAGCATCGGCACGCTCGCGGTGCCCTGCGCGGTCCGCTCGGCGACCTGCTTCTGGTCGAACATCGGGTCGTTCACGAGGGCGGTGTTGTCGCGCACCGCCTGGTCGCGGCCATCGGAACCGAGCGTGGCCACGAAGCGCACCCGGTTGTCCTGCCGGAGGGCCGAACGGATGCGGCCGATCACCATCTCGGTCGGGACGTCGGGGATCGACGTCTTGTTCTCGATCGTCGAGACCTGCATGATCACCGGCTTCGGGTACTGCTCGAGGAAGCCGTCGACGAGCATCTCCTGCGTGAGGCTGTCGGCCCACTCGCGGAGGTCGCTGTAGTCGAGGTTCTCGGTGACGATCGCCTTCGGTCCGGTCGGCTCGATCCGCTCCGGCGGCGACTTGCAGGCGGCGGGCGCGATCGCGAGGATCGCGAGGGGAAGGGCGATGATGGAGATGGATCGCATGGGTGTACGGGGTTGGGGTGCAGGAATCCGGGTCACGAGTCCCAGGGACGGATCTCGAGCCGCCAGTCGCGGCAGGCGGCCTTCGGGGCCATGCCCACGATCTCGATCTCGCCGCCCCCGTTCACCTCGCGACGGGTCCAGAAATCGCTGTTGCCGGTGACCTTCATGCCCTGCCCGTCGAACCAGGTCCAGCGGTACATGAAGCGACCGTTGCCCTTGGTCTCGTTGCGGATGTTCGCCTGCACGCGCAGCAGGCCGTCGGTCTCGACGGCGTACGCGCTCGTGACGTCGATCTTCCCGGCGAGGAAGGGATTGGACACGCGGCTCTCGAGCTCGATGCGGTTCGCCCTCGCGGTGCGTTCCGAGCGGTAGGTGTTCGAGCTGTCGCAGCCGACGGCGGCCACGAGGGCGAGGGTGAGGAAGACCGGAAGGCAGATCGATCGCATGGGGTTTCCCGGTGAGGTGCGGCGGAAGGTCATTGTGCCAGAAGCGGCGGCAGGAGCGTGGCGGCCGAACGGGCCGGCGGGGCCGCCGCCACCGAGCGGACCCACACCAGAACCACGCCGCCCGGCGGCAATTCCACCCGGAACGACGCGTTGCCGCCCCCCTCCTCGCGGAGGTCGAGGATCCCGTCGGGCGGCCGGGAGACGGTCGCGACCTGCACCGCCGCCGGGATCGATCGCCAGGTGCGGAGGTCGGCCTCGGCGGTGGCCGCCTTGTAGATGCTGGCCGCGACCAGGACCCCGATCTGGGCCCACTCGTTCGAGCGGGTCGCCTCGTAGGCGGCGAAGGTCGCGGCTTCCTTGGCGGCGACGCTGACCGCGGTCCGCAGGAGAATCTCGGGCAGCTGCCCGTCGAAGTCGCTCTTCCAGACGGAATTCAGGTCGACGAGCGTCTCGGTGCGGACCGCGCCGTCGGGAGTCGTGATCGAGAGCGCCGCGGCCGCCGGGGGCGCCGACTTGAAGACCGGCAGCGGAATCGCGGTGAGCCCGAGCCACGGCGTGACGAGGGGGATCGTGAACTGCTCGAGCCACGGGCCGGAGCCGGTCTCGAAGATCACGATCACCTGCGGAAAACCCTCGCGGGCGGCATCGTAGGGGTTTCGCTCGAGCATCCGGGACAAGGGCGGGCATCCCGGCGCCATCGCGATCGCCCGCCGGAGGCTGGTGTCGGCCCGCTGCCGGTCGTTGCCGTCGCCGCTCGCCGACTGCACGAGCCAGTCGAGGAAAGACGCCTCGGGGTTGAGCACGAGTCCGCTCGCCGCGTCGAGGTCGACGCCCTGCGACTTGAGCGCATCCTGCACCGCGCCGGTCCCGCCCCGACCGGCGATTTCCTTCCGTACCTCCTCGATCCGTTTCGCGTGATCGACCTCGGCGTCCTTCTGACGCTCGATCGCCCGCCGCACCGAGACCGCCGCCGCGTCGCGGTCGCCGGCGAGGAGGTTCGCGATCGCCCGCTGGGTCTCGACCTGGATCCGGTCGGAGTACGAGCCCCGCCAGGTCCGCACGGTCTGGTTCACGGCGGCGGCGGCGAGTTCCTCGCCCACGCTCGTACGGTCCCACTCGAGGTCGAGGCGATCGGCGAACTCGCTCGCCGCGAGAAACGCCCGGGCGCTCTCCGCGGCCCGCAGGTCATCCTGGCCGCACTTCGCCTCTTCCAACAGCCAGAGATAGTGGTCGCGGGACTCGGCCCGGGCGTCGGTCGACTCGGGATCGGCGAGCGTCGCGTAGGCCTCGGCGAATCGCCCCTGCCCGTGCCGGGCCTGGGCCTCGCGGATGGTGTCGATCGGCTTCGAGCACGCCGACAGGAACGTCGCCGCACCGAGAAGGAGCGGCGTCAGGAATCTGCCGGTCAGGTCCGTTCGCCTCATCGATCGCCGCGGGTGCGTGGGAGGGAGTGTACGACGCGGGACGCTCGCGACGATTCCCCCGCTATGCTTCCCGCCGCTGCGGTCACAGCCCCGACCGAATCCCCGCCGCAAGGCGCCCGGAGCCGGTCATGTTCGAGAGCCTGTCGGAACGTTTCGGTTCGTTCTTCCGCAACCTGTCGGGTCGCGGCACCATCTCCGAGTCGAACGTCCGCGACTCCCTCGAGGAGGTGCGGACGGCCCTGCTCGAGGCGGACGTCCACCAGGACGTCGTGCGCGATTTCCTCGACCGGGTGCTGAAGCAGGCGGTCGGCCGCGAGGTCACCCGGAGCATCAAGCCCGGCCAGGAGATGGTCGGCATCGTCCACGAGGAGCTCGTGAACCTGATGCGGGGCGAGGGCCCCGAGGGCGAGCCGCTGATGCTCGTCGAGCCGGGCCCGACCGTGGTGATGCTCTGCGGCCTGCAGGGCTCGGGCAAGACGACGACCGCGGGCAAGCTCGCGGCGTGGCTCAAGCGGCGCGGGCAGAGCGTGATGGTCGCCGCGGCCGACCTCCAGCGGCCCGCCGCCGTCGAGCAGCTGCGGCAGGTCGTCGACACGGTCCGCGACGAGGGCGCCGGCGGCTCCCGCGTCGCCTTCTACGGCGAGCCGGAACGGTGCGCCGAGTACGGGCAGGCGGTCGGCGTCGCGATCGGCGTCTGCCAGCGGGCGCTGAAGGCGGCCCGCGAGGGCAAGTACGACGTCCTCATCCTCGACACCGCGGGCCGCCTGCACGTGAACGACGAGCTCATGCGCGAGCTGCAGGGCGTGAAGACCGCCCTGAACCCGCACCAGATCCTGCTCGTCGTCGACGCGATGACCGGGCAGGACGCCCTCCGCTCGGCGAAGGCCTTCCACGAGCGGCTCGCCGTCGACGGGCTCATCCTGAGCAAGTACGACTCGGACAGCCGCGGCGGCGCCGCCCTCTCGGCCCGCAGCGTGACCGGGGCCAAGGTCCGCTTCGTCGGCACCGGCGAGAAGTTCGCCGACCTCGAGGAGTTCAAGGCCGAGCGGATCGCCGGCCGCATCCTCGGCATGGGCGACGTGGTGAGCCTCGTCGAGAAGGCCCGCCAGGAGGTGAGCGACGCCGAGGCCGAGCGGATCGCCGAGAAGATGGCCAAGGGCAAGCTCACCCTCGACGACTTCCTCGGGCAGCTGCGGTCGATCCGCCGCATGGGCCCGCTCAAGTCGCTGATGGGCATGCTGCCCGGCGTCGGACCGATGCTGAAGGGCATCTCGATCGAGGACGAGCAGCTCGACCGGATCGAGGGCGTCGTCCACTCGATGACCCCGCGGGAACGCGAGACGCCCGGCGTGATCGAGAAGAGCCGCGCCCGTCGCATCGCCACGGGCAGCGGAAGCAAGACCGCCGAGGTCTCGCGGCTCGTCGAGCAGTTCCAGCTCATGCAGAAGTTCACCCAGCAGCTCGCCGGCGGCGGCATGGGCGCGAGGCTCAAGGCGATGCAGGAGCAGATCGCCCGCGGCGGCGCCGCGGCCCTCGGCCCGAGTGGCGTGCCGCGCGGGATGCCCGGCATGAGCTTCAAGGGCTCGAGCGCGACCGTCAGCCCGAAGGCGAAGTTCAAGGAGCGGAAGAGGAAATGACGGCGGGCGTCAGTGCACGCCTTGGCCCGCGAGCCAGCGTTCCGCGTCGATCGCGGCGATGCAGCCCATGCCCGCGGCGCTGACCGCCTGCCGGT
>JBEIUL010000427.1:0-2546 GCA_040374395.1 Phycisphaeraceae bacterium | reverse complement strand
GTCGACGACCAAGGCGGGATCCTCGTCGGCCCCGGTGGTGTCCATCGACGGGTCGAGGTAGGTCTTGAGGACGATCCGCAGGTTGTGGCGATGCGAGAGGAGGACGTGCACCACCGCAAAGCGGCCGGGCTGCTTGGCCGGATAGCCGAGGTAGTCGACCGCGGTCACGTCGGCGAGGAAGTTGCAGTCGCAGCGCGGCTCGTCCCGCAGGAAGCGGGCGACCTCGAGCAGCCGGGCCGCCGGGACCACCAGCGTCGTGAGCCCGCGGAACTCGGTCGCGAAGAGCTTGGCGTCGGGGAACGCCGCCTTCACGAGCGGCAGGAACGGGTGGTCGAGCGTGGGGGCCGGCATGGGACGGGGATCATACGGCCCGCCAACATCCGACGGCGGGACGCCCCGTCAGGAGCCCGAGACCGCTCCGTAGGATGGCCCGCTCCCGGAGTTCCCGTGGCCGAGACCCTCTCCCATCAGGCCCTCAAGCGGCTCGCGGTCGCCTGGCTCTGGCGGCTCGGCTGCCGGGTCATCGCCACCGAGGTCGCCTGCCCGATCGGGCGGTACCGAATCGACGTCGCCGGCTGGTTCGACGCCCCGCTGCCCGACCTCGGGGCCGACGCCGGCGGCCGCGACGCCACGCCGCTCTGGACGACGACGGAGGCCCCGAGGCGAGGCCGGTCGACGCGGCCCGAGGCGTGGTCGACGGTCATCGTCGAGTGCAAGCAGTCGCGGGCCGATCTCTTCCGCGACGCCGCCGACCCCGAGGCGATCCTGGCCGAGCGTGAGCGGCTCGAGCGGAAACGCGTCGATCTCGAGGAACGCCGGATCAAGCGGTTCGAGCCGCAGCTGCGCCGCGAGGGCACCTCGCTCTTCACCGAGCTCGACGAGTGGGACTTCGCCGCGAGCCGCCTCGGCGCGTACCGCGAGACGCTCCGGCAGATCGAGCGGCTCGAGGAGGGTCTGTACGGCCAGACGAAGTTCGCCCGCTTCGCCCGGTATCGGCTCGCGGATCGCCTCGTCCTGTTCACGCCCGCCGGCCTCGCCCGACCGCGGGAGCTGCCGGCCGGCTGGGGACTCGTCGAGTGCGACCGCCGGCCGCTGCGGAAGGACGGGGCCCGCCTCGCGGCCCGCACCGATCCGGCGGAACCGCTGCCGCTGCGGGTCCGGGTCGCGCCCCCACCGCTCGTCTCGCCCGCGACCCGCCGCGAGCGGCTCTTCCGCTCGATCGCGATCGCCGCCACGCGGGCGTCGATAGACTCTGCGGAGCCTCCGACGCCGCCCCGGTAGCTCAGTTGGATAGAGCAGCGGCCTTCTAAGCCGCAGGTCCGTGGTTCGACTCCACGCCGGGGCGCTTGCCCTTCACTCTTGCCCGCGCGACGCGATACCGATGGCGATCTTCCGAGTCCAGGAACCTTCCGCCGCCCGCCGGCAACTGCTCTCGCTCGAGCGGCGGCTCTGGATCTCGGTCGGGAGTTTCCTGGGGCTCATCGTGCTCTCCACGGTGGTCTTCGCCGCGCTCGACGCCCGCGACTCGCCCCCCGGCGAACGCCTGTGGTCGGGCCTCTGGAACAGCATGAACGTCTTCTCGACCCTCGGCGACCTCGGGCAGCTCACGCCGCCCGGGAAGGCCTGGGCGATGACCATGATGGCGCTCGGCGTCTCGATCGCGGCGCTCGCCCTCTCGACCCTCACCGCGATCCTCACCGGCCAGGACTTCCACGTCCTGCGCGAGAACCGCCGCATGGAACGCACGCTCAGCACGCTCTCGGGACACTCCGTGGTGGTCGGCTACGACGACGTCGGCTCGCGGCTGGCGCAGTCGCTCGTCCGCGAGGGTCGCCGCGTGGTGGTGATCGAGCGGGACGCCGCCGCCGCCGACCGCGCCGCGAAGGCCGGCCTCCTCGTGGTCGAGGGCGAGGGAACCGACGAGGCGTCGCTGCGGGCCGCGGGCGTCGATCGGGCCGCCTGGATCTTCGTCTCGACCTTCGACGTGCAGGCCAAGCTGACCATCGTGCTCACCATCCGCGAGATCACCTCGACGGTGGCGATCGGGGCGATCGCCCGCGACGGGAACGGCGTGCGCCTGCTGCACCGGGCCGGCGTGACGCTCGCGATCGAACCGAACGAGCTGATCGTCGAGGCGATGGTGGCGCGGCTGAAGGCGAAGGCGTCGGGCGGGTGAGGCGGGGCGCCGCCTGGGTGAGCATCGGCCGCAGCGAGGTTCAGCGACGCGGCATGGCCCCGTCGTTCCGGGGCCCTTGCGGCGGACGGCGAGGGCGACGGTCAGGACCGTAGCGGCGCGACGCGCGGGGTGAGCGTCACGCCTTCACCGGCACCAGCCGCGTGATGCGGCCGTCGGGTACCCATTCGGCGACCAGGATCGAGCCGTCGGCGAGGAAGATCGACCCGTGCGGATGGATGAACTTGCCGGGGATGTACTCGGTGCGTGGCTTGCCACGAAGCGTCGTCGGGTGGCCGTCGCCGAGCGAGGCGAGGACCTTGCCGTCCGGGCCGACGAGGGTCACCACGCTCGCGAGGTCGGGCACGAGCAG
>JBEIUL010000052.1:0-9646 GCA_040374395.1 Phycisphaeraceae bacterium | reverse complement strand
GCGTTCCGGGGCGAACCTTCCGTCGCGGGTCTTGACCCCACCGGAGCGTCTCTGCCCCCCCGCAAGACGCTCCCCCAAGGCGGCCGCGCTTCGCGTGGCCCCTTCCTCCCTCCCCCCGTCGCGATTCCCACCGTCGCGACGGGGGACTTTTCTTTTTCGGGGGTCTCCGGAGAATCCCTCGCATGCCGAGGCTCGTCACCGTCGCGGCCGCGATCGCCCTCGTCGCCTGCAGCGACGCCACGCGGACCGCAACGCCCCCGCTACCCTCCGCCGCGATGATCGAGCCGATCTCCGCCGAAGAAGCCGAGTGGAACGCCTGGCACGAGGCCAGGATCCGCATGCTCACCGCACCGGAGGGCTGGCTCTCGCTCGCGGGCCTCGTCTGGCTCTCGGACGGCGATTGGACGATCGGGCGGAAGCCGGGCGGCCCCGACGACCGACGGATCGAGCTCGTGCACGCCCCGGCCGACGAGTGCGGGACGTTCGTCGTCGCCGGCGAAATCGTCCGCTTCCGGCCCGACCCCGGTACCGACGCGACCGCCGACGAGCGGCCGATCGCCGGCGCGATCACGCTCGTCCCCGATTCGGCGGGAACCCCGACCGCCGTCCGCTTCGGACCGATCGCGGTGACGCTCGTGCGGCGGAACGGGCAATTCGCCCTGCGGATCCGCGACCGCGACCGCGAGACCCGCACCCGGTTCGCCGGAATCGACCGGTTCCCCTTCGACCCTTCGCGTCGTGTCGCGGCGACGTTCACGCCCGCCGAGGCCGGGGCGACCTTCGGCGTCCGGAACGTCACCGGATTCGTCGACGAGACGCCCCTCGCGGGCGAGCTGCGGTTTCGGCTCGACGGCCACGACCTCACGCTGCTCGCGACCGGCGACGGCTCGGGCGGGCTGTTCGTCGTCTTCGGCGACCTCACGAATGGCCGATCGACCTACGGCGGCGGGCGATTCCTGGCGGTGCCTGCACCGACCTCCGGGCAGACGTCCGTCGACTTCAACCGCGCGACGAATCCCCCCTGCTCGTTCACCCCGTTCGCGACCTGCCCGACGCCGGTCGCGGCCAATCGGCTGCCGCTCGCGATCGAGGCGGGCGAGCGACACGGCTCGACCGGAGATCAACCATGAGGCTCACGCGTACATTCGCGGCAATCGCCGTCTCGCTCGCCCTCGCCGGCTGCGCCGCCGCGCCGGGCAAGGCGGGCACGTCGCGATCGTCCGCCCCGCCGGCGGCGATCCGCCACGTCGTGCTCATCGAGCTCGCCGACCCGGCGGAACTCGCGGCACTCGTCGCCGATTGCGACGCGAAGCTCGCGGTCATTCCCGAGGTGACGTCGTACTGGCGCGGGAAGCCCGTCGACATCGGCCGCGCGAACGTCGACGGCGACTACACGCTGGGGATCTCGGTCGACTTCGATTCGCTCGACGCGTACGGCCGTTACCTGCGGCACCCCGCCCACGAGGATCTGGTGCGTACGTGGAAGCCGAAGTGGAAGGCGGCCCGGATCTTCGACGTCGGGCTCGAACCCCGCTGACTCACTCGGCGGCGGGTCGGGGCTCGCGATCGCCGATCGACCCGTCGAGCAGGTCGGCGAGCCGCGACTGCCCCGGGCACCGACGACGCACGATCGAGGCCAGGTCGCGGTCGAGGGCCTCGCGGTCGGCGAGGGTCCGCACCGTCGCCGGACGCGTCGCCGGCTGCGGTGCGACGCCGTCCGTCCTCGCCGCCTCGCGGCGGGCCGTGCGGGCCGTGGCGTCGATCTGGTCGGGAAGTCCCGGCCCCGAGAGGAAGACCTCCCGGCCGGCGAGCGTGGCGGCGCGGGTGACGTCCCACCCGGCCGGCGCGGGCACGACGGCAATCACGATGCCGTCGACGTTCCCGGGATTCACGATCTCGGCGATCTCCTCGCCGACCATCAGGATCGGCCCGGCCGCCGCCTTCGGACGGATCGCCTCGGGATCGACGCGGGCGACGAGGATCGTGCCCGCCGAGACCTCGGGCCGCTCGGCCGACCAGTGGTGCGTCCAGGCGACCTCGCAACGGAACGGGATCGCCTCGAGCACCTCGACGCCGCCCGCCGGCATGTCGACCGCCGGCGGTGCCGCGAGAGCGATCGCCGCGAGACCGAGCGCGGGGATGAGTCGGAGCGGATTCATGTTCGTGCGGATCTCGTTCATCGGGTGTCGAAGAGCAGGTCGTCGATCACGATCCGTCCCGCGGCCGTGCCGCCGCCGAGGCCGATGCGAATCGCGGAAAGGTCGGACAGGTCAAGCTCGCGCCCGCCTGCGAGGAAGTCATCGAGCCGAATGCGAACGGTGACGAACTCGTCCTGCCAGCCGACCCCGCCGCCGTAACCGCCTCGCGGATAGGGCACGGGAAGGGTCATTCGGTACGGCTCGATCGACAGTTCGCTCGAACGGCCGGCACCGTCGACGAGGGCGACCGAGAACGCCAACGGCTGCGTCACCAGCGTGGTGAGCGGATGGCGGGTGACGCGGGCCGCCCGGAACGAGAGATAGGCCTGTCCCGAGGCATCGCGTAGCGACGTGACCAGGCCGAACTCGGCCGAGGCGATCCCGTTCCACTCAAGGCACATGCCCCGCGTCTCGTCGTCGGCCCGTCCGCGAATCATCCCGTTCCACGGCTCGGCTGCGGTCCACGAGAAGAACGCATCGCCATCGTTCAGCTTTCCCTCGATCGCGGTCGCCCCGATCACCGCGACGAGTCCGCCGCTCGACGAGGTCGCGACCCCTGCGCCCGACTGCACGTCGTCGACCGTCGCCACGCCGGTCGCGGCGCGGAACTCGCGGGTGGCCATCACGCCCGCGTCGACCGCGGCCGGCCGGATCTCGGCGAAGGGTCGCCAGAGGAACTCCCGGGCCGCGGGATCGGCGTCGAGGACGTGGCGGATCGCCGCCAGCACCTGCATGCGGGCGATGGCCTGCGTCGCCTCCCGTCCGATCTCGGTCTCCTCGGGCCCGGTGAAGTCGTTGAAGCCGAAGAACGAGAAGTCATCGTGGTCGGCACCGTGGATGTAGAGGGCCGCCCGGTCGCCACGGGCCCGCTCGAAGGTGTGGAATCCGGCCACGGTGTCGTCGTCGGGACCACCACTCACATCCCCGTCGGCCGAGCCGTAGACGAGCAGGTACGGGATGTCATGCGGCGTCGACGAGCCCGGGCCGAGGTAATCGGTCGGGGCGAGGCCGACGAGCAGCCTGATCGCGGCGGCGTTGAATCGCACCGGCGTCGAGGTGCCGTCGAGGATCCGGTCGTAGGCCCGCACCACGCCCTCGCCGCCGCGGCTGTGGCCGATCCAGACGATCTTCGACGCATCGATCCGGCCGGACAGGGCCCCTCCCGCGAGCGATGGCGGCGCCCCGAGGATCGCGTCGGTGTGGGCGATCACGCTGATCGCCGAGGAGTCGATCCCGGGGCCCGAGTAGTTCGAGTACTGGATCGCGACGAACCCCCAGCTCGCCAGGTGCTGACCGAGCCAGTCGTACCAGTCGTAGCCGAAGCCGTTGCCGTGGCCGATGGCGACGAGCGGCCGCGGCCCCAGCTGGGCGATCGAGGTCGGGTAGAAAATCCGCTGGAACTGGTACGAGCTCGGCAGCGAGGGGACGTTCGTGTCCCAGTCGGAGACCGTCGACACCGCGTACGGGCCGTTCGCCGCCGCCTCGACCACGAGCCGGAAGCCGGCGTCGTCGCCGCGTCCGTCGATCAGGTCCGGCGCCGAAAGCTGCCCGTTCGCGTCGACGTCGAGCACCACGTCGTAGCCCCGCGAGAACGCCGCGCCCGAGGGAAGCGGAAGACCGGCCGTCGAGACGGGCCGGACGCACGACTCGAGGGTGGTGCCGAACGCGATCGCCTCGCTCGCGCCGCGGGCGTCGACGAGGGCGGGATTGGCGTCCCACTGCGCCGCCGTCCGGTCGGCGACAAGAAAGACCGCAACGGTCGCGCCGGCGAGCGCCGAGTTCCGCGCCGGATCGACCGCGACGTGCAGCGTGCCCGGCCGGAACGCGACCGGGCGCGACGAGTGCGGATGCCCCGCGATGGGCACCGCGGCGAGCTCGACCTCGAACGGCCCGGACGGCGGACAGGCGCCCCACGCGGCGAGCATCCCGGCGAGATCGCCGCCACCCACGAAGCCGTCACCGTTGAGATCACCGTCGCCCGTTCCGTCCCAGTTGCCGAGCAGGATCGAGAGATCCGCCCCGCCCACGACCTGGTCGCCGTCGAGATCGGCCGGGCATGTCGCGAGGGCCGGCATCGAGGCGAACGAGAGCATCACGGCGATCGGCATCCCGGAGGACACCGACCGCACGCCCGGTCCGCACGACCTTGGCAGCCACCGACGCATTGGCGAGAACGTAGTCCGGCGCGATCGCCGTTCCAAGCGCCGCGTCCGAAAATCGGTCGCAGATCGGGTTCCCGGACCCGGAAAAGCCCGGCGAAATCAGTCCACGGGTCGGGGCGTCGAGTCGATGCGGCCCTCGAGCTCGTCGGCCCGCGCCGACTCGCCCGGCAAATGACGTCGGATCGCCGCCGCGAGCTCGCGATCGAACGCCTCGCGATCGGCCGCCGCGACGGCTCCTCCGCCCGCCGCGAGAGCCCGCGCGAGCTCGGCGCCGTCGCGCGGCAGGAGTCCGGCCGCGACCGCCGCCGCCCGCCTCGCTTCCGCCGCCTCGACCGAGAGCGACTCGGGCAGCGCAGGCGAGGCGAGATGGAACACGACCGACTCGATCGCGACGGAATCCGGCACCCGCGGCAGGATCGCGACCACCCGGCCCGCGTCGACCGCGACGTGCACGATCTCGAGGGGCAGTCCGCCGCCCATCAGGACCATCTGCTCGGTCTGCCGCGGCCGAACCAGCGCGGGGTCGGCGTCGAGCACCACGATCCAGCCCTCGCGCACCGCGGGGCGGTCGGCGCGGTACTCGTGGGTCCACGGCTCGGCCACGCGGAACGGCCGTACCGCGACGAGCCCGCGGATCGGCGCGGGTCGCACCGCGGCGGCGCGGGCGGCGGGCGGCGGAGCGGAAGCAGCGGGCGGCACGGCAACGGTCGCGAGCGGCAGGGCGGCCACGATGGCGATCAGCGAATTCATCGGTCAGCGCTCCTCGATCCGCAGGTCATCGATGGCGATTCGTCCCTCGGCGGCTCCGGCCCCGGTCCCGAACTCGAGCCGGACCGCGGCGACGTCGGCGAGATCGATCTCGCGCCCGCCCGCGGCGAAATCGGCGATGCGGATCCGCACCGTCGCAAACTCGTTCTGCCAGCCGGCGCCGGTCCCGTACCCGGTCCGCTGGTACGGCCGCCGCACGACCCCGCCGGCGGCGGAGATCGCGAGCGAACTCGTCCGGCCCGCACCGTCGACCAGCGTGACCGTGAAGTCGAGCGGGCCCGCGAGGGCCACGGTGCGGGGATGCCGCGATCCTTGGGCGGCCCGCAGCGACAGGAACGGCCGGGCCGTGAAGTCGCGCAGGGCCGCGACCACCTGGAACTCGACGCTCGACGGCGAGGTCCAGTCGAACACGAGCCCGCGGGTCGTCTCGCCGGCGCGGGCCCGCGTCATGCCGTTCCACGGGTCACTCGTCGCCCATGTGAACGTCGTGTTGTTGTCGTTCATCAGGCCTTCCAGCCCGCCCGAAGCGCCCGCAATGGTCACCGCGCCGCCGCTCGAGCTCGTCGCGATCGAGGTCTGCGCCTGGAAGTCGTCGACCACCGTCGCGATCCCCGGCTTCCACTCGAGCGTCGCCTGCACGTTCGCCGCGACACCGGGCGGACGCAGGTCCTCGAAGGGCCGCCAGCGGAACTCACGGGCGCCGGGATCGCCGTCGAGGGCGTGCCGGATCAGCGCGAGGTACGTCGCCTTCGCGACGACCTGCGCCGCGGCCCGCCCGATCGCGGTGCCCGACGGACCCGCGAAATCCTCGAATCCGCAGCAGTTGAAGTCGTTGTGATCGGCCCCGTGCACGTAGGTCGAACTCCGCTCGCCGGTCGCCCGCTCGAGCAGGTTGAACGAGTCGGCCACGTCCGAGTCGGGGCAGCCGCAGACGTCGCCGTCGGCGGACCCGTACAGCAGGTGGTAGTTCGCCCCGTGCGGATTCGCGCTCGCCGATCCGAGGAAGTCGGTCGGGGCGATGCTCGAGACCAGCCGTATCGCCGCCAGACCGTAGAGCGTCGGCACGTACGTCCCGTCGAAGATCCGGTCGTAGGCCCGCGCCACGCCCTCGCCGCCACGGCTGTGGCCGATCCAGACGATGCGCGTCGCGTCGATCTTCCCCGCGAGCGCCCCTCCCGCGAGCGTGGCCGGCGCGGCGAGGATGGCGTCGGTGTGCTCGAGCGTGGTGGTCGAGGCGGTCTCGATGCCGGGCACGGTGTTGTTCTGGTGGGCCATCACCACGTACCCCCAGCTCGCGAGGTGCGTGCCGAGGTAGTCGTACCAGGTGTACGAGTGGCCGTTCCCGTGCGAGATCACCACCAGCGGAAGCGGGCCCATCGAGGCGATGTCGCTCGGGTACCAGACCCGCTGCAGCTGGAAGCTCGCGCTGATGGCCGCGTCGTTCGTGTCCCACGCGGCGACCGTGTTGACCGCGAGCGGTCCCGCCGCCGAGGCGTTCGCGACCACGAGGACCCCGGGACCGTCGAGCCCGTCGATGAGGTCGCCCGCCGTCAGCGTGCCGGTACCGTCGACGTCGATCACGAGGTCGTAGCCCCGCGAGAACGCGAGGCCCGTCGGCCCCGGCAGCGATGCGGTCGCGAGCGGCCGGACGCCGCCCGCGAGGTCGCTTCCGAGGATGATCGGCTGCGCGGCTCCGGGCAGCGACGGATCGGCGGCCCAGGCGGACCGGTCGCGGTCCTCGACGACGTACGCGTCGACGGTCCGGCCCGCGAGATTCGGGTGTCGCGCGATGTCGATCGCGACGTGCACGGTCGCCCCGGTCAGGAACGTCTCGACCCGCGACGCGAACGGGAACGCCGCCCGCGGCACCGCGGCGAGTTCCTCGGCGATCGGGCCCGCCCCGCCCGGACACGGACCCCACGCAGACAGGAGAAGGGCGAGGTCGTTCGGACCGGTCGTTCCGTCGCCGTCGAGGTCGGCCGCCCCGGGAAGCCCCCACTGGGCCAGCAGCGTGGCCAGGTCGGACGAGCCGATGCCCGCATCGCCGTCGAGGTCGCCGGGGCAGCCACCCGCCCACGCCCCCGCCGCCATGCCCCCCGCGATGGCCCCGGAGGCGAATGCGAAACGGGCGGCAGACCACGGGCGGAGGGACGTCCAGGACATGGTTCACGAAAGTACCCGAGGGCGGGCGGAAGGATCCCGTAAATCGTCGATTCGGAGGCATTTCGGCCGCTCCGCGGGCCCCTCGCGGCTCGATCTCGCGCCTTCCGCCCCGGTAATCTCGACAGCCCCGGACCCTCGATCCGACATAGAAGGTTCCTCCCATGGCCATCACCACCTCCATGCAGCCCCGCCAGTTCTGGACGAACTCCATCTACGCGGTGGTCTGCCTCGTCTTCGCGCTCTGGGGTTGGTACGACTACTCCGTCAAGTATCCGACGATGCAGCGGACCTTCGACGAGCACACCGCACTGTCCGAGCAACGGAAGTCGCTCGAGGAGACGAAGGAGAGCCAGGGCGTCCTCGGCGAGGCGGAACGGAAGCAGTACGAGGAGATCAAGGCCAAGCTCGCCGAGTACAAGGAAGCCCCGGTCGCCCCGGGCAAGTACGACATGGCGATCCAGCTGTGGCTCTACATCATCGGGTGCGGCGTGCTCGGGACGCCGTACTTCCTGTGGAACCTCTGGTCGATCCGTCGGCTGACCTATCGCCTCGACGACGACGGCACGCTCGTGCTGCCCGAGGGCTCGTTCCGGATCGACGAGCTCAAGGGCCTCGACATGTCGCGGTGGATGAGCAAGTCGATCGCGATGGTCACGCTGCCCGACGGACGGGATGTCAAGCTCGACGATTACAAGTTCAAGGACATGGACAGGATCGTCGGCGTCCTCGCGAACCACTTCGAGCCGGGCCAGTGGACCGACGAGGTGAAGCCGGTCAAGGCCGACGAGGAAGCGGCCGAGACCGCGACCGAGACCGCCGCGGACGCCCGCGAGGACGCCGCCGCCTCCGACGGCCGGTAAGGGATCTCCCGGGGCCTCGCAGGTTCCCGGTCATGGGCGGGACGGGCCGTTCCCCGCTATGATTTCGGTCTTTCCATGGCCCGCGCCCTCACCGAACCCACGACGGCCCTTCCCAAGCAGGATCGCTGCGCGGACCTCCCGCACCGGCCGCGGGTGCTGCTCGGCAAGATGGGCCTCGACGGGCATGACCGCGGCGTGAAGCTCATCGCCCGCGTGCTGCGCGACAGCGGCGTCCACGTCGTCTACTCGGGCCTCTGGCAGACCCCCCGCAGCCTCGCGATCAGCGCCCGCGACGAGGACGTCGACTGCATCGCGGCGAGCATGATGAGCAACTCGCACCTCGTGCTGGTGCCGAAGCTCGTCGACGAGTGCCGCAAGGTCGGCCGCCCCGACATGACGGTGAACGTCGGCGGGATCATCCCGCAGGAGGACGTCGAGACGCTGATCAAGGCCGGCGTCAACCGCATCTTCCACACCGGCACCGGCATGGAGGCGATCGTCGAGAGCGTCCGCGAGGCCACGAGGGCGTACACGCCGCTCACCAGCCCGAACGCGACGGCCCGGCTCGCCCGCGACATCTCGTTCGCCCACGCCGGAAAGCCGCCGGCCACCTCGCCGCGGAAGCGGCCGGCGCAGGTCGTCGGCATCACCGGGTCGCCCGGCGCCGGCAAGAGCACGCTGGTCGCCGCGATGGCCTCCGAGGCGGTGCGGCGCGGCGAGCGGATCGCGGTCGTCGCGTTCGACCCGATGAGCCCGATCACCGGCGGGGCGCTCCTCGGCGACCGCCTGCGGGTCGACTTCAACGTGGTCGACGAGGGCATCTTCTACCGCTCGCTCGCCATCGTCGGCGAGGACTACTCGACGCTGCCCGACATCATCGAGCTCATCGGCGGGGCCGGCTACGACCGGCTCATCGTCGAGACGGTCGGGGCCGGCCAGAACGACGTCGCGATCCGGAAGTTCGTCGACCGCACCGCGGTCGTCGTCGTGCCGGGCATGGGCGACGCCGTGCAGATGGACAAGGCCGGCATCCTCGAGATCGCCGACCTCTTCGTGGTGAACAAGGCCGACCACGCCGGCGAGGCGAAGCTCGTGCGCGAGCTGCTCGACATCGCGGGCGGCCGGCCGATCCACGAGACGATCGCGACCCAGGGCAAGGGCGTGGTGGAACTGCTCGACGGGCTCTTCGCCCGCCGCTGAGATCCGCCCGCCAGGGCCCGCCAACCCGTATCCAGCCCCTTTCGCACTCCGGAAAGACCATGACCACTTCCCCCGCCGACACCGTCTCGCTGCCCCGGAACGTCAACCAGGCCCTCGGCATCGGCCAGTTCGCCGTCGACTTCATGAACGGCGCCCGCCCGTCGGCGCTCGTCGAGGAGCGCACCAAGCTCTTCCACACCGACAGCGTGCTCTGCGGCATCAGCGCCGTGGCGCTGGGGGACCAACGCACCGTGCCTGTTCCGGCAGGAGGCCCTGGACTACCAGACCCCGAAGG
>JBEIUL010000505.1:0-2003 GCA_040374395.1 Phycisphaeraceae bacterium | reverse complement strand
GCCCGCATCCTCTCCTCGAGCTCGCTCCGCTGGCTCGTCGGAAGCTTCGGAACGAGCATCTCGCGCATCCCGCGCAGCAGCTGCACCTCGTTCGCCTGGTCGAACCTCTCCGCCTCGCCGCGACCCGCGAGCATCGCGTGGATCTCGTCGAGCCCGCGGTCGATCGCGGCGACCGCGAGCCGCGGGTTCCCGTCGCGCACCGCGGCGGTCGCCCGGCCGCGGGTCCGCATCACGAGCACCGAGCCTCGGAACCGCTCGAGGATCGCGCGATCGCCCGCCTCGGCGGCGCGGTCGCGGCAGAGGTCGAAGACCGCGAGGTTCCGCGTCGTGTCGCGTTCGACGCCCGCGAAATCGCCGAGGGCGAGGAACGCCACGTAGCGATGGTGGTACTGCGAGGCCTCGTCGCGGAGGGCCGCGCACTCGTCGGGCGAGAGCCGCCGCGCCGCGTCGGCCTCGCACGCCTCGCGGAAGAGCTCGAGCAGCGACTCGCGGCCACCGGGCCGCTCGCCGTCGGGCCGGCCGCTCGCCGCGAGCTGCAGGATTCCCAGCTCGATTCGCACCTGGATCGGCGCGTCCGGCCCCTCGCCGACGCGACGGGCGTTCACGCGGCCCGGCTCGTACGGCCACTCCGCGAGCAGCTCGGACAGGTCGCGGCCTTCGCCCTCGGGGCGTCGTCGATCGGGTCCGGTCATTCCGGCGGCGCGTCCTCTCGGGGTCGGGGAAGAGGCCCGGGACACGCGTCCCGCACCGGTCGGGGAACGATCCCCGCGGCCTCCCGGACCGTCAAGGAACCGCCAAGGTCCGCGGAAGGAACCGTTTTGCCGTTCCGTCGTACCCAACGTCAAGCACTTCGAGCCGAAGGCCGAACTCCTCCCCCTCGCGAGGCGGAGGTCCGGGCGCGTGTCCCGGTCCGACGCCGCGTGGAATCCAGGCAACCGCGGCGACTATGCTGCGGGCCCCCGCGGGAGCGATCCCGCGGGACAAGGCGGGGAGAACGAGGCGGTCCCGGCGCATGCGCCGGGGCCCGCGTCGCTGTCGAGCCGCCGGATCCGACCGAGGCCCGGGCCGTCCCGGGCCGTGAGGGGAACCATGGCTCGATCCGCCCTGCAGTCCGAACTCCAGCTCTACCTGCGTCAGATCAACGAGGTGCCGCTGCTCACCGCCGAGGAGGAGAAGCGCCTCGGCTGGGCGATCATCAACGACAACGACCTCCAGGCGAAGGAGACCATGATCAAGGCGAACCTCCGCCTGGTCATCGCGATCTCGAAGAACTACGTCCATCGCGGCCTGCCCATCTCGGACCTGATCGAGGAAGGCAACATCGGCCTGATCCGCGCCGTCGAGGGCTTCGACCCGGCGCAGGGCGCCCGCTTCTCGACCTACGCCTCGTGGTGGATCAAGCAGGCGATCAAGCGCACCCTCATCAACTCGGTGCAGCCGATCCACATCCCCGCGTACATGATCGATCTCATCGCGCGGTGGAAGGAGACGAACCGCCGCCTCGAGGAGGAGTTCGGCCGTCCGCCGTCGCTCACCGAGATCTCGAAGGCGATGAAGATCCCGGTGCGGAAGCTCCAGGTGATCCGCCGGGCGATGAAGGCCCTCGGGGCCCCCGCCCACGCCCCGACCGGCGAGAACGGCGAGGCGATGGACTTCAATGACCTCATCGAGGACAGCCGCCACGGCAACCCCGAGGACCACGTCGAGCGGCGCGAGGACTTCACGCTGATCGTCCAGCTGCTCGAGTCGATCGATCCCCGTGACGCCGAGGTGCTCCGGCTGCGCTTCGGCCTCTCCGGACGGGCCCCGCTCACCCTGAAGGAAATCGGCCAGGTCGTGGGGCTCACCCGCGAGCGGGTGCGGCAGATCGAGGTCGACGCCCTGCGTCGGCTCCAGCAGCAGCTGCTGGACGACCGGCCCACGCGGTTCCTTCGACGCGACCCCGAGAGCTCGCCCGACGGGCCCGGCCCGACCCGCGGCGGCCCCGGACGCACGCCCGGGCG
>JBEIUL010000308.1:0-3763 GCA_040374395.1 Phycisphaeraceae bacterium | reverse complement strand
GGAAGAACATGATCGCGACCAGGAACGGCGGCCGCGTGCCCATGTCGATTCCGTTCACGAACTTGCCCCAGAGCAGGACCGGCATGATCGCCGCGTCGACCGCGAGCAGACCGAGGGCGATGCGACCGAACAGGTAGATCGGCCGCTTCTTCGCGCTCGACTGGAACCACAGCAGCAGGATGTCCATGGTCACGTCGAACGATCGGCCGAGGCTCCGGTAGTTGCTCGCGCCGGCGAAGCGGCGATGCTGCGGAATGAAGACCTCGCCGGTGCTTCCACCCATCACGTGGACGATCGCCGGCAGCAGGCGGTGCTGGCCCGACCGCAGCCGCATCGACCGGGCGACGTCGCCCTTGATGATCTTGAAGCCGCCCATGTCGCGGATCTCGCAGCCCGTGACGCGGCGAAGGAGCGCGTTGGCGATGCGGCTCGGCAGCGTCCGGGCGATCGGGTCGCCCTCGCGGCTGTCACGCGAGCCCGAGACGAGCGTGAGGTTTTCGGTGCGGATCTTCGCGAGAAGCTTCGGGATCTCCTCGGGCGGGTGCTGGAGATCGGCGTCCATCACCAGGACGTACTCGCCGCGGCTGTGCTGGAAACCGGCATCGATCGCGACGGCCTGGCCGACGTTGCGGGCCAGCAGGACCGCGCGAAGGCGGGGGTACGACGCGGCGAGCGTCCGCAGCATCTTGTCGGTCCCGTCGGTCGGACCGTCGGCGACGGCGACGATCTCGGCCGGGTAGCCGAGGATCTCGAGGACCGCATCCACGCGACGCACGAATTCATCGACGCAATCGCGCTCGTTGCGCATCGGCGCGACGATGGACAGAAGCGGTGCGGGTTCTTCGTGGGCCATGGAGGAACCGTCGGGAAGTGTAACGGTTCGACCGCTCGAATCGCGGGAACGGCGTCGGTCGCGGCGACAATCGAGGTCGATCGGGCCTCGATGTGCGTCGCGGATTCCGGTAATCCGCATTCCGGACCGATGGGAACGTCGGCGCGGCTCGACGTTTCCCCGGCTTTGCGGCACGCTACGCACGTGGATCACGCCCGCGACGCTCGCCGAGACCGATGGATCGCCGTGACGAGCGCCGTCGTCGCGCTGGCAGCTTTCCTCGCGCTTCGCCTCACCGGGCCCGGCGACCTGTGGGACCAGACGCAGCCGCGGACCATCGCCTATACCTCCGACATCGTCGCCCGCGGCGGCGAGGCGTGGGCGCTTGCCCGCGATTCCGACGGTGTTCCCGCGACGAAACCGCCGCTCTTCAACTGGCTTGCGGTTCCGGGCGTCGCGACGTTCGGGCCGCACCTTGAATGGGCGCACAAGCTTCCGAGCCTGCTGGCCCTGCTCGTCACGACGGCCATCACGGTGCGTCTCGGCGAGCGAGTCCGGCCGTCGCTCGGCTGGTTCGCGGCCACGATCCTCATCGCCTGCCCCGGCACGTGGAAACTCGCCTATCTGGCGCGGCCGGACATGGTGCTGACCGCGTGCCTCACGGTCGCGTGGGCCGCCGCATCGCTCGCCCTCGCCGCCCCGCGCGACGGGCCGGAGCGGTGCCGGCCGGGACTCGCCGTTGCATTCTGGGCGTCGGCGGTGCTCGCCGCGTGGACCAAGGGACCGCCCGCGATCTTCGCCCCGGTCTTCGCGGTGCTTGCGAGCCTCGTCGTGCATCGGTCGCTCGAACCGTTGCGCCGCCTCGGTTTCGCGATCGGTTCGCTGGCGTTCCTGCTGCTGGCCCCGCTCTGGATCGGTCTCGCCTGGCGGATCGATCCCGAGCACGCGTTCCGTTCGCTCTGGCTCGACGAGATCGCCCTGCGCGCGATCGGCGAAGGCGAGGGCCACGAGCCGGTGGTACTGCCCGGAATCGTCGAGACCGCGATCGACAGCCCGTTCTACTTCGTCACGCGATTCGCGCCATGGTCGGCGCTGGCGATCCTCGGGCTGCTGGCAATGCTCGATCGACGCGACGACCGTGATCGCTCGGGCGCCGATCGCATGGCCCGCTGGCGACGCGTCGACGGCGGTACGGTGGTCTTTCTTGCCGCGACCTTTGCCTGCCTGATCGTCGTGGCATTCGCGATGTCGCGCGGCAAGCGAGCCGACTACCTGCTGCCGGCGTACCCGCCCGCGGCGATCGTCGCGGCATGGTGGGCGCTGTCCGATCGCTTCTCGCCGTTCCGCCGGGCGCCTTGGGCGATCGGCGTCGTCGCACTGGCGGTCACGCTCGTGAACGATGCGTTTGACCGTCGCGGCCGTGACCTTCCTCGCGAGGCGACCGATGCGTTCGACGCGCTGGTGGCGAAGGCCGGCGCCTCGCGGTCCGAACGGCCCGACCTTCCGGTCGTGACGATCGCC
The DNA here is from genome assembly GCA_040374395.1 of Phycisphaeraceae bacterium. GTDB lineage: Bacteria > Planctomycetota > Phycisphaerae > Phycisphaerales > SM1A02 > JBEIUL01. The sequence continues at coordinate 1,410 of JBEIUL010000308.1, read as the reverse complement.
CAGTGCATGCCGCATCTGGTCGCGATGTCGGCCAGCATGTCGCCGCACGAGAGCAACCCCCAGACGATGGAACGGCTGCTCGCCGAGGGGCAGCCCTTCCGGGTGCTTTCGGGCCAAGACCCGTTCGGCTCAGATTCCGAGATCCGCGTCGATGGCCTCATCGCCGACGGCCGGGCCCGCGAGCTCTGGTCGTTCGAGCTGCCGAAGATCGCCGTGCGACGACGCTACCCGGTTCGCGTCCGGCTCGTCGAGGTCGAGGCGCTTCCGGCTCAGGCCGCCGAGAGGTAGCGGAGACCGGCTTCGTAACCACCGTCGCCGTCGGGGCGGCACCAAGCGACGATGAAGGCCTGGTCGATCGACTCACCGGTGGGCAGGAAGTTGATCGCCCGGCCGCTCAGGCCGTCGACGAGCGGCAGCGCCAGCCGCAATCGCAGGCCCGTATCCGACCGGTCCAGCACGCGGTAGCGGACGGTCTCTTCAGGGTCGTGGATCCACTGGATCACCACATGCCCCTGGATCGGGGTACGGGTCGCCCGGCGGCGTTCACCGGAAGCGGTGCGGGGTTCGAACGATTCCTCGTTGAGCATGGGGCCGGGTGAGAATCGGCCGGCAGCCCGTCAGGCATGCGGGAAGTCGCGGTTTTGCGGGCCGATCGCCGAGAACTCGGTAGCCGGAGCGCCGTCACTTTGCGGCCCGGAGCGCGGTTTCTGCCGATACGAGGTCGTCGCAGGAACGCCAAAGGAACCTCCCATGGTCGACTCGAACCGCCCGAACAACCGCCCCGCCCCCGAGGATCTCGCCACGGTGCTGTCACGCGTCGACGCGATGCTGTCGCGGCTCGAGAGCGGTATTCCGGCGGCCAGCCGATCGGTCGGCTCGCGACCGGCTTCGCGGCCGACCGTACCGGCCGCCGCACCGGCGCCGACACCGACCCGCAGTCGCCCGACCTCCGACTTCAGCTACGAGGGTTTCGACGAGACCCCGGCACCGGCGATGCGTCCCCTGCCGCGACCGGTTCCCGCGGGGCCGACCGTCGACTTCATCGCGACGCCACGGGCGTCGTTCGACCAGACACCGCTGATGCCACGCCCGGATTCGCGACGCTGGCTGTGGACCATCGCGGCGCTCGGCCTGTCGGCGGTGGCGGTCGCCAGCTGGTGGTCGGCGCTGCAGCACGTCGCGAACGACGGCGTGCGGCCGCTGGGGGCGGAGGAGTTGCGGGCGCTGGTGAGGTGAGGGAAGAGGCGTCGGACAACCAAGCCACGCCGCCTGACGCACTTCGCCCCGGAACGACGAGGCCATGCCTCGTCGCGGAAGCACACGGCGGCTGAAGTTCACGCAGGCGGACGCCCGGTGCCGGCCATGGCCTGCGCACGGCCAAGCCCTGCGTGAAGGCGACGACGAGGCATG
>JBEIUL010000549.1:0-1740 GCA_040374395.1 Phycisphaeraceae bacterium | reverse complement strand
TCTGCTGGTAGAGGGACGAAAAATTCTCCCGCGTGCTGGTGCGCAGATCGCCGCCGGATCCCTTTACCCAAAGCACGTCCACGTCCTTGCCGGAGAGCGGGTCTTTTTCGGTGAGTTCCGAGGAGGTGTTGCCGCCGCCGGTGTTCGTGATCCGCTGGTCGTCGCCGAGCCGGTTCGAGCGGTAGACGAGCAGGCCGACCGGGTCGAGCGGGGCCGCATCGGCGTCATTCCAGGTGCGGTGGACGAAGGGCGAGGCGACCGGGTCGGTTCGGGCATTCGGGGCGGAGGGCATGGGTCGCGACAGCCTACCGGCCGAGGCGGGCGACGGCGTCACGCATCCGGTCATGCTGCGACCGATCAGGCTCGAAACGCCGGGCGGGGATCGCGGCCCGCACCAGATTCCGCAGCGGCGCGAGTTCGCGGACCCCCTCGAGGGCGGCGTGCTGCAGGAGCGCGTTGCCGATCGCGGTGCACTCGACCGGACCGGTCTCGACGGGCAGTCCGGTCGCGTCGGCGACGAGGTGATTGAGCAGGTCGTTCGCGCTGCCGCCGCCGACGATCACGACGCGGCGCGGCGTGCGCCCGGCGAGCTCGGCGAGCTCGCGGACGGCCTGGGCGGTCGCGAGGGCGACGCTGTCGAGGGCGCAGCGGACGAGCGCCGCGTCGGAATCGGGCACGGGCTCGCCGCGGGCGAGGCACGCGGTGCGGATTCGGGCGGGCATGTCGCCGGGCTCGAGGAACGCGGGATCGTTGGGATCGACGAGGCTGCGCAGCGGCTCGGCCGACTCGGCGAGGGCCGCCAGCTCGGCCCACGAGCGGCGACGGCCCTCGCGCTCGAATGCCTCCTCGCACTGCTGGACGAGCCAGAGCCCGGCGACGTTCCGCAGGAATCGCACCGAGCCGAACGCACCGAGCTCGTTCGTCGCGTTCACCGCGCGGGCCGCGTCGGAAAGCACGGGGCTCGACAGCTCGAAGCCGACGAGCGACCACGTTCCGCTCGAGACGTAGAGGTCGACCTCCGGATCGATCGGGGCCCCCGCCACCGCCGCCGCCGTGTCGTGCGTCGCGGTCGCGATCACGGGCACCGTCGGGGAAAGCCCCGTCGCGGCGGCGACGTCGGGCCGCAGCGCGCCCAGCGGCCGTGCGTCGCCCGCGTCGACGAGTTCGGGAAACAGCCGCGACGGCACGCCGGCGGCGCGGGCGAGCGTGCCGTTCCAGCCCCTTCCGGTCGCATCAAGAAGCTGCGTGGTGCTGGCGTTCGTGCGCTCGCACGCCACCGAGCCGCACAGCCAGTGCGCGACGAGGTCGGGCATGAGCAGCAGCCGCGACGCCCGCTCGAGCGGACGGTCGGGATCCTCGGCGTCGGCGGCGAGCTGGTAGAGCGTGTTGAACGGCTGGAACTGGATGCCGGTCGCGGCGTAGATCGCGGCGTCGCCGAGGGTCGCGCGCAGCCGTTCGAACGGCCCGCGGGTGCGGGGGTCGCGGTAGGCGACGGGGTCGCGGACCAGCCGGCCTTTCGCATCGAGCAGCCCGTAGTCGACGCCCCAGGTGTCGATGCCGATCGAGTCGACCGGGCCGTCGGCGGCGGCCCGCGCGAGGCCGGCGAGAATCGCAGCCCGGAGCGCCTCGGCGTCCCACATCCACGGCCCGTCCGCGGCTCGCTTCCGCGGGCCATTCGCGAACCGATGGACCTCGCGCACCGCGAGGCCGTCGCCGATCCGCACCTCGACCACGCGGCCG
>JBEIUL010000110.1:0-7222 GCA_040374395.1 Phycisphaeraceae bacterium | reverse complement strand
GTCCAAGCCCGTTGCGACGGCCTTCGCCCGCCGGTTCCAGACGGGCCTCTTGGCCGGGCAACTTGGCCTGTCCAAACTTGAGGGTGTCGTTTGGCCTGTCCAAATCGGTCCGGTCCAAAGCGGTCCAGCGGCTCAGTCCACGGCTCGGACAGGCTTCGATTCGACGGTCCGGTACGTAGCGTTGGCCTGTCCAAAGTCGATTTGTTGGCGTGTCCAAAGTCGATTTGGCCTGTCCAAGGCCGTGGCCGCGGCCTCCGCCTGTCGGATCCGGCCGGGCGATTTGGCCGGGCGATTTGGCCTGTCCAATCGGCCGGTCCATTGAACGCGGGTCGGGGCTTCCCCTACGATGCGCGTTCTACCCCGAGCGGGGGCCCCGCGACGTCCGGCGGCTTTCCCGAACGCACGATTGAACGACCTGAGGACACGATGACCGCCACCGTCGAGAAGCCGACCTGGGACAAGGGGCTCGCCAAGACCGTCGCCGCCGAGACCGAAATGTCGTTCATCGACGGCGAGAAGGGCATCCTTGAGTACGTCGGCATCGACATCGACTCGCTCGCCCGCAACTCGAGCTACGAGGAGACGGTCTTCCTCCTCTGGAACCGTCGCCTGCCGAAGCCGGCCGAGCTCGCGGCGTTCCGCGACGAGCTCCGTGCCGAGTACGGCTTGCCCGAGGGCATGTGGGACCTCATCGGTCGCATGCCGAAGGATGCGAAGCCGATGGACGCGCTCCGCACGCTCGTCTCGGCCCTCGGCCTCTTCGACCCCGAGGCTGACGACGACACGCCCGAGGCGAACGAGCGGAAGGCCGTGCGGCTGGTCGCGAAGACGCCGGCACTCATCGCCAACTTCGACCGGCACCGCAAGGGCAAGCCGTTCGTGAAGCCCGACGCGGGCGAGACGATCGCGGGCAGCTTCCTCCACATGCTCAACGGCTCGACGCCGACCGACGCGGTGCGGAAGGCCCTCGACGTCTGCCTCATCCTGCACGCCGACCATGGCCTGAACGCCTCGACGTTCGCGGCCCGCGTGACCATCGCGACCAAGAGCGACCTCTACTCGGCCATGACCACCGCGGTCGGCACCCTCAAGGGCCCGCTCCACGGCGGCGCGAACGAGGAGGTCATGATCATGCTCCGCGAGATCGGCTCGCTCGATCGCGTCGAGGAGTACATCAAGGGCCGGCTTGCCCGCAAGGAGCTCATCATGGGCTTCGGGCACCGCGTCTACAAGACGGTCGACCCGCGAGCCACCTACCTCAAGACCTTCGCGAAGCAGGTCGCGACCGACACCGGCAACCTGCCGCTGTACGAGATGAGCCAGAAGATCGAGGGCATCATGGCCCGCGAGGTCGGCGCGAAGGGCATCTGGCCCAACGTCGACTTCTACTCGGCCACCACGTACCACTCGATCGGCCTCGAGCTCGACCTCTTCACGCCGATGTTCGCCATGAGCCGCATGGCCGGCTGGGCGGGCCACTGCATCGAGCAGCTGAAGGACAACCGGCTGATCAGGCCGATGGCGCTCTACGTCGGGCCGCACGGGCTGACGTGGACGGCGCCGGAAAGCCGCTGACGGGCGGGACGCGGCGTGCATCGCCGCGGAAGGCGTCGATCGGCGTGACGGTCACGACGAGGCATGGCCCTGTCGTTCCGCGCCTTGGCGCGATGCGGCACGCATCCCGTTGACGGTCGGGCAAGCCCGACGTTCCGTGAACGCGAAGCGTCGGTCGCGGTCCCGCCTCACTTCTTGACGAGCAGCTCGCGGGTCTCCTCGTTCAGGAAGAGGATCCGGCCGCAGCTCTTGCACTGCACCATCGCATTCGTGTCGCTCGCGAGCATCGAGACGCTGCCGAAGGGCAGTTCCATGCGGCAGGTGCCGCAGGCGTACTCGCGGTGGCGTCGGCTGATCTCCTCGACCTCCGACATCGCCTCGCCCTCGCAGGTGTCAAGCACCCGCTCGAAGACCTTGCGTTCCTTGTCGGGGATGCCTCGGGCGGCCTGGGCCCGCTCGGCCTCGAGCTCGGCGAGACGTCCGGCGCAGTCGGCCTTCCGCTCCTCGAGCTGGGTCTTCACCACGTCGTGGATCTTCTTCCGCTCGGCGACCTGCCCGGCGATCTCGGCCATGCGGACCTTCACCTGCTCGCTCCGCTCGAGCTCGGTGACCGCCCGGGTCTCGAGATCGCCCTTCTTGCCCTCGAGGGTCTTGAGCTCGGCGAGGATCGCCTTGTACTGCTTGTCGTTCTGCGCCGCGTTCAGGTCGTTCCGCAGCCGGTCCACCCGCTCCTGGATGCCCTTGAGCTCGAGCTCGAGGTTCTTGACCGTCGCGTCGAACTGTCGGATCTGCATCGCCAGCTCCTGCTCCTGTCGCTGGAGGGCGGCGAAGAGCTTGGCCTGCTGAGCGAGGTCCCGCTCGCCCGCCTCGACCCGCGACCTCAAGGCCCGGACCTGGGTATCGACGCGGTGCAGGGTCAGCAGGTTCTCGATGAGCGGCATGGGGACTCCCGGGGGCGGAATCGCCGGCGATCCGGCGAAGACGCGAGATGGTACCCGCTCGGCCGGGCGGTTCAGCCGACCGGGGCGGCCAGCCGGAAGAGCCAATAGAGGGCTGGACCGGCGAAGAGCAGGGAGTCGACGACGTCGAGTATCCCGCCCATTCCCGGGAGAATCGCTCCCGAGTCCTTCACTCCCGCGTCCCGCTTCAGGAGGCTCTCGGCGAGGTCACCGGCCTGACCGGTCAGGGCGGCGACCGCCCCGGCGACGGCCCCGAGCCACAGGGGGATCGCGGCGATCGAGTCGCCAACGGGCGTGAGGGCGGCAAGACCGGCCCCGACGAGGGCGGCGGTGGCCACGCCGCCGGCGAGTCCCTCGCGGGTCTTGCCGGGGGAAAGCCAGGGGATGAGCTTGTGGCGACCGATGGTCATGCCGACCGCGTAGGCGCCGATGTCGGAGCTCTTCACGAGCAGGATCGCCCCGAGCAGGAACCACGGGCCGCGCTCGACCCGCAGCAGCGGCCAGAACGCGATGAGGGCGCCGGCGTAGATCGCGACCAGCACCAGCCCCGCGGTGGCGACGGTCACGCCCTTCACGACGTGGCCCCGCGAGAAGCGGACGAGGCCCGCGATGACGATCGCCAGCAGGACGCTCGCCTCGACCGCGCCCGCGGCGGGTCCCGCATCGGCGAGGAAGAGCGTCGCGGCGAAGGAGGCGGCAGCGGCGGCGATCGAGAGCGGCACGCTTGCGGCGACGCCTCCCGCGGCCAGCAGCCGCGAGGTCTCGATCGAGGCGAGCACGCTGATCACGAGCCCGGCGATGCCGGTCACCAGCCACGGCGGGATCGATCCCCGGCCGGTCGCCGCGTCGTCCGCCCAAGCGAGCGCGATCACCACGGCCACGAGGATCGGTCCGGTGATGAGGCGGTATCGCAGCATCGCGAGGCTTCAGTAGGTGGGCATCCCCGGGGCGAGATCGACGGCCCAGAGGTGAATCCCCCCGGCCATCGATCGGACCTCGCCGAGCCCAGCGGCCCGCAGCACCGCGGCCGCCCGCATCGACCGCATCCCGTGGTGGCAGATGGTCACGATCGGCGACCCGCCGCGGGCCTCGACCTCGTCGCGGAGGTCATCGATGCGTCGCTCGAGCTCATGCAGCGGGACGTGCATCGAGCCGGGAATCCGCACGATCGCGAGCTCGGCGTCGGTGCGGACGTCGACGAGCAGCGGGGGAGACCCCGAATTGAGGGCCGTGGCGACCTGGCGCGGCGGGATCTCCCAGTCCGCGTGGAAACGGTATTCCGGGGGAAGCCCTCGCTCGTCGAGCGCGGGGCTCACGGGTTCGCCGGCGAGGGCGCCGGACGGGTCCAGGCCGACAGGTCGGCCGCGGACGGGGCCGGAACGAGCACCAGCCCGACCGGACCGCGGGCCGTCGACCACGGCGGCGTGAGGAACATCAGGACGGGGGCCGTGACCAGCGAGGCCGCGGGCTGGAACGGCTGGATCAGCCCCTCCTCGGCGAGGGAATCCGGATCGCCCGGCCCCTCGAGCACGTTCGAGGCGTCGGGCATCTCGCCGCGGGCCCGGGCGGTCGAGCGGTCGGTCCGCCACGGCGTCGTGTAGTTCACCTGGTACTCGACCTGTCCGGTCGCCACGGTGACCGTGACGGGATCCCATCCCGAACGATCGAGCGAGTCACGCTGGAGGCTGGGTGCGTCGTCCATCGCCGCGATCGCCGGGGGCGTCGCATCGAGATCGGGAAGAGGCTCGCTCGCGAGCAGGTCGTCGCGTCGGTTCAGCTCGAGGCTGCCGCCGCTGCATCCGGCCAGTGCCGAAGCCATCGCGGCGAGCGACAGGCCGGCCGCGACGCGAATCACGCCGCACCGCCCGGGGCCGCGTCGAAGCCGAGCCGGCGGAGCGCGGTGCCGATGGTCTCGGCCTCGAATCCGCCCTTCTCGAGGGCGGTCGCGATCTTCCGGGCCGTCTTCGCGTCCTCGACGGCGCCGCCCGAGACCTTGCGGGCGTAGGCGACCGCGGTGCGGAGATCGTTGTTCGGAGGGGCTTCCTTCTCGGCGGCCTCTTCCGCGATCGGCTCGGGTACGCCTTCCTCGACCAGGAGGGCGATGAGCCGCACGTGGGCGACCGGCCCCTTCTCGACGAGGCCTTTCGCCCGTCCGGTCGCAAAGGCGCGGTCGTCGAGCCAGTCGTCGGCGACGAGCCGTTGCACGGCCCGCGTCGCGGCTTCCTTGTCGTGGCCCTTCTCGATCAGCTTGCGGGTGACCATCGCCTCGCTCATCGACTTGCCCGTGATCATCTTCAGGGCCTCGCCGTAGGCGGCGGTGTCGGCGATCGCCCGTTCGACGAATCGCGAGAGGCGGGGTGTCCACGCGGCGCCGACCTTGGCGCCGATCCGCTCGGCCTCGCTGCGGAGCAGGATGCCGACGGGCTTCCCGTCGACGCTGACCTTGCAGCGGGACGGATCGTTCGGGAGCGGCTCGAGAGCGGTGACGGAAGCCATCGGTGCGGAGGGAGGCTCAGGGGGTGAGTGAGTCGAGATAGCCCGCGATCTCGCTCGCGGCGTGGGCGTCGCCGGTGCGGCGGGCGCGGTCGAGGCCGGTACGGAGGGTCGCGATCGCGTCATCGGCGCGGTCGGCTTCCTCGAGGGCCCGCGCCTTGTGGAAGTACGCGTAGCACTGGTCGGGGTCGACCGCGAGGCAACGGTCGTACCAGGCGACCGCCTCGTCGAGCTTCCCGCGGCGGGCGTACTCCTGGCCGAGGCCGTAGAGGCAGAACGCATCCGACGGGTCGGTCTCCACCATCCGGTGGAGACTCGCGAGCCGGTCGTCAGGTGTGCTCATGGTGGCCATGGGGAAAGCCGCGGGGCGGGAATGGTATCGTACCGCGTCTTCCCCCTGATCATGAGCCGTCCCACGAACCGACACGGCCCGGCCCGCGGTCGCTCCGCGGATGCGGGACTCCCCGGCCTCCCCGCCCGTTCGAACGCGGCGGCAAGGGCATGGACCGGATTCCGGGCCCGGATCGGGGCGTGGGGAGCGGTCCTCGCCCTCGCGGCCGCCGGATGCGAGACCGAATACAGCTACCGCGAGAAGCAGCAGAAGGAGAAGGATCGGTACGCGCTGCGGGATCCGGCGGTGCTCGTCGTCACCCACCAGGTGGGCGGGGCACACCACCGCGGCATGGTGATCGACGGCGTCTGGTACGTCTCGTACGGCCCGTCGGTGCTCGCGGTCTCGGCCGACACCGGGACCGTGCTCGGCGCGGTCGAGGCGCGGCCGCGCGGGAGTTCCGGTGCGGTCCGCGAGCTCATCGCGGTCCGCCGCGACGGTTCGCTCCGGCTCTTCGCCTGCCTGCCGCCCACCGACGTCGTCGAGCTCGAGGTGGTCGACCGGATCAACCTGTCGGTGGCGGGGCGGACCCGGGCGAAGGAGATCGGCTTCGTGCCGCGCGGCGTGTCGCTGGTCGGCGACGAGGTGTGGATCAACGGCGATCGCGGCGCGGTCCGTCTCGCCGACGTGCCGCTGCCCATCGCGCGGCCCGCCGTCGACGACGAGCGGACCGCGAGTTCGCGGATCGAGCCGCCGCTCTCGCCGCGTCCGGCGCTCCGCGAGGCGATCGTCGAGCGTGGCGCGGCCGGCTGCGGCCCGGTCGTCGCCACCGCTTCCGGCCTCGCCTCGACGGTGGGACGCCGCGTGCTCGCGATCGACGACGGCTCGTTCCTCGGCGCCGCCACGCGGCTCGAACCGGTCGATCCCGTCGAGGCCGCCCGCGCCGGCGTTCCCGACGATTCGCTCCTCTTCATCCTGCAGGGCGAGGGTGCCTCCTCGATCGGGATCATGGGTCCGGACGTCCGCGAGCTCGCGAGCGGCGCGATCTCCGGCACCGTGCGGCAGGTGCGGCTGCTGAACGGGCGGCTGTTCGCGATCAACGACACCGAGATGCTCGCGTTCCCCGTGCTGAAGGGCGAGGGCGGGACGATCTCGCTCGGCGACCCGACGTTCATCCGGGTCCGCGGGGCCCGCGACATCGCGCGGATCGGCGACAACCTGTATGCGGTCTGCGGCAGCTTCGGCCGGGCGTTCTACCGGCTCGAGGCCGACGCGACGGGCGCCGCCGACGAGTTCTTCCGTGCCGAGCGCGAGCCGAGCGGCCTGATCCACGCGGTGACCGACCGCCGCCGCGTGCTGGCGGGCGGTCCCGAGGGCTCGTGGCTCTACACCATCGGCGGCGAGGTCGCGCTCGTGAACCAGCCGGTTCCGATCGACGACGCCCGCTCGTCGTCGGCGTCGACGGGCTGGTGCGACGCGAAGGTCTCGGACGACCGCTCGTCGGTGACGCTCACCCGCAAGGGGCTCGCCGAGGAGGAGGAGGCCGTGCCGCCGTTGGCATGGACCCCGCCCGCGGGCGGCCCGGTGCACGCGATCGAGTCGATCGACAACCGCATCTGGGCGCTGCACGACGCGGGCATCCAGGTCTTCGGGCTCGACCGATCGGGCGCGATCGACCCCGACGGGGCGTTCTTCACCGACGGCCCCGTCCGGTTCCTCGTCCCGCAGCGGCTCGGCGGGGCGGCGACGTTCGTCTCCGAGTGGGGCGGCTTCGGCGTGCTCGATTTCGTCGAGCGCGAGGCGCTGCCCGACGTCGCGGGCACCCGCCTCCTTGACCTCGACGGCGACGGCGACGACGACGATCTCACCCTCACCCCGGCGCAGC
>JBEIUL010000330.1:0-3542 GCA_040374395.1 Phycisphaeraceae bacterium | reverse complement strand
GGAAACCTTGACTTCGTGGCGGAGCGATCACAATGCATTGCGTCCACACAGCGACCTGGGCATTCTGACCCCAAGGGAATTCGCTGAACTCGGACAGCGGGGATGCAGGCCGTCACTGGCCCAAGTTCCTCGCATCGCGGCTGGGATCAAGACGGGGTGAAGACCACGGCGTCGGTCGTGCGTCCGGAATCCGTCCCTCGGATGGAGCAGGCGTGCATCGCGACCCGCCGCTCGCCGGATCCGGGTTCCTCGTTTACGGCTCGAACTGATCGGACTCGCGAGCGCGGGGGTGGCCGCCGGGCGGCTCTCGAGTCAACGACCCGGCCCCCTCGCGGGAGCCGGGTCGGTTCGTGATCGTTGATCGAACGCCTCCGCCGCTCAGCGCCGCCGTCGTCGGCCCAGACCGAGCAGCCCGCACGCCGCGAGACCGGCCGCGCCGGGCAGCGGTACGGCAGATGACGCGAGGGAGAAGCCGCCGGTCGAGGTGAACTGGCTGATCGAGGCCCCCGAGTAGGCGTAGTTGATGGTGAAGACGTAGGGGCCGCCGCTCGCCACGAAGACATCACCGTCGTTGACGGCCGACCCGTTGTAGATCCAACCGCCGCTGACCCCGTCGCTGGCCAGTCCAACGTCGGTGAAGACCACGTCCGCCGAGAAGGTGAGGCTGATCGATCCGCTGCCGGTCGCACTGGTGTAGTTGGCGTTCGTGTTGAGGAGGATTCCGATCACGTCGAACCCGCTGCTCCAGTTCCCGAGGGCCACGCCCACTCCGCTGCCGGTCGCGGGGGCCGAGTAGAAGAATCCGGTGGATGGGCCGCCGAGCGTGTAGGTGAAACTCGTGCCACCGGCGGCGATCGTGCCGGAGAACGAGTTCACCGTGGTGTAGTTCAATGCGGAACCGCCACCGAGCGCCGCGGTCGAGGCGAGCGAGCAGCCGATCAGGGCCACGCCCGCGGAGAGACGATGGCGCGGGGCGCGGGCGGAACGGACGGGTGACACGTGGGACGACATGCGAACTTTCTCCTCGGGACTGGGTGGGTCGGGACGGTCGACCTACAGCATGCCGCTCATCGAGGGACGTGCAACCCCTGGCCGTATGGGTAGACATACGAGACGTCTGTCCATGCATATCTCGTTGCATGGGTCGTCCGACTCCGCGCCCGGAACCGCCCCGGGTCGCGCCCGAGGCGGGGCCGGTTTCGGCCGCGAACGATCGCCATTGAACTTCTCGCGCGGTCCCAGGCACGCGACGCATGTACGCGTGACGACCTTCGTGCGATTGATCCAAAGGACCCGGCCCCCTTCACGGGAGCCGGGTCGGTTCGTGATCGTCGATCGAAGGCGTCCGCCGCTCAGCGCCGCCGCCGCCGCCGCCGCCAGCCGTCGCGCCCGCCGCGATCGTCTGGCCCGCCGTCGACTCGTACGCGCCGGAGAGGATCTCGAAGGTGGTTCCGTCCCAAGTCATGCTGAGCCAGCCATAGTTCCAGTTCGTTCCGCCGTCGGTGGTGAAGCGGAATCCCATGTAGCTGCCCAGACCCCAGTTCGGCGCCGTACTAGCGCCGACCTTGAACTGGGTCAGCGATCCCATGGCGGTCCAGAAAGCGGTCCCGTCGATCGAGCCGCCGAGACTGAAGTTTCGCGGATTGGCATACCCGGTGAAGGCGAGGTTCAACCCGTTCGCCCCACCCCCACCGCCGATCAGGCCGTGGTTCCCCGAGTCGTTGTTGACGACCCCCAGGGTCGGTCCGGCGACGGGAAAGCCCCAGACGGTCCTCGTGCTTCCGGGAGCGATCCCGCCGTTCGGTCCGAGCAGGTTGAACCCGGAGGGGCCGAGGTCGAGATTGACGATGGCCGCGTGGGCATGGTTCGCGACGGCGAGCGCGCCGGCGATCAGGGCCACGCGGGAGGCGAGCCGATGGCGATGGTTCGTGGCCGGACGGACGGGTGACGGTCGGGAAGACATGCGGTGTTTCTCCGCTGGAAGCGGTCGATGGGGACGGTCGTCGCGATCCGATCACGCCTCTGTCGAGGCTCGGTCGCGGCCCAACGACTCTCAGAGTGTCGCCCCGTGGGGAAAATGCAACCCCCTGCCGTATGGGTAGCCATCCCAAGCGTCTGCCCATACAGTCCAAGGCGATTCGCGAGTTCGAACCGGTGCACGAATGGGCTGCTCGGGTACAAACGCCGCGTCAGCCGCAGTGACAACCTCGGTCACCGCCGCAGCAAGACGGCAGGCTCACACCGCCGTACGGGCCACCGCCCGCCCCTCCCGTTCATGCCGCAGAAGCCCGCCAACACCCCGACCTTCCAAGAGAAGCACCGCGAGCTCGCGAAGGCCGCGGAATCGCTGCGGTCAGCCCTGAACGACGCCCTGTCCGGGGTCCTCGTCGGCGAGCGCGGCACCCGCAGCCTCGGCCGACGGCTCGGCATCGACAAGATGCTCGCGTCGCAGGCCCTGCGCATCGCGGCGGCGACCGACGCCCCGGACGTCCTCTCGGCCCTTCCCGGGGAACGCGGGACAAGGACGCTCATCGACGGCCTCAAGCGAGCGGGCGCCGGCGCGGCGACCCTCGCGGCGATCGAGAGCGCCGTGGCCGAACTGCACCGGAACCTTCGGCATCTCGATGCCTCGAGCCTGCAGGTCTCGGCCATGGCCGCGGGCGGTCGCGACGCCGCCGCGCAGCAACGCCATCTCGCGAAGATGCAGAAGCTGCAGTTCGAGTCGGGCGTGGCCCTGCGGGGCGAGGTCGCCGATGCGATCGTCGTCAGCTGGTTCGTCGCGCCGTCGAGGCGCGATCCCTCGCTCGTGACCCTGGCCTCGCTCGACATGACGGTCGCCTTCCGGACGCTGCGGTGGCTCGGACCGAGGCTCGTCCACCGCGGCGTCTCGGTCGATCACGACCGGGAAGCCGGCGACTGGTCGGCGATCGACCGCATGCAGCGGAATCCGATCCCGTCGCTGGTCGCGTCGGCAAGCACCCCCGACCTCGGGCCGGGCGTCGTCGAGGCGAAGGAAGGCTCGACGGGAACGCTCGTGCTGGCCGATCCCGACGCGCATCCGTCCCGCTCGCTCACGCTGACCTTCGCCGAGCTGCTCGAGGCGGTGGGCCCGTTTCATGCCACGCCCGCGCATCGGACGGGCGAGCTGAGCTCGCAGATTCCCTTTCCGATCCGGCAACTCTGGTTCGACGTCCTTCTCGACCGGACGCTTCCGCCCATCGAGCCGACGGCCGCCCTCTTCTTCAGCGCGACGCAGGGCGTCGAGTACGGCGAGTTCGCCGAGCTGCAGCGGTTCCACGGGAAGATCGAGAGCGGCTTCACCCGCACGACCGCCCTGCCCGCGACGGCGAAGGTCGACCGGGAACTGCACGAGCGGATGCTCGCCCACGGCGCCGCGATGGTCGGCCGGCCGCTCGACGCGTTCCGGTGCTTCCGCATGCACATCGACTTCCCGCCCAGCCAGTCGCGTGCCGTGGTGCGGTGGAACCTGCCGGCGGCGGAAGCGACGTGAGGAAGCGGGCGGCGGGCGAGCGGGCGGGCCG
>JBEIUL010000472.1:0-2199 GCA_040374395.1 Phycisphaeraceae bacterium | reverse complement strand
GCCCGCCGCATTCCGCACGCCCTTGGCGTGCAGCTCATGCACGTACACCTCGCGCCGCCCTTCCACCGCCAGCTCGACGCTCTTTCCGTCCTCCGCCACCGTCGCCTTGGTGATCGCGCACGGCTTCGTGTCGATCTCGGGGCTCCCGTACGGCTCGTGGTGGTAGTAGGTGTACGAGATCATCTCGTACGACGCGGGATCGCCCGCCGTCGTCGGATCGATCCGCTCGGTGAATTCCAGCCGGAAGCCGCCGGGGATCGCCCGCATGCGGTGGATATCGAACGGCGTCTTTCCCGTCCACACCAACCGCTCGAGGCCGTGGCCGTGCTCGCCGCGTGACGCCCAGCCGCGGTTGGTCTCGCCGAGGGCGAGCGACCCGTCGGGCAGCCACGCGACGCGGACGATGCCCGAGCCGCAGCCGGAGCGGAAGGGGAACACCGCGCCTTGCCACTGGCCGTCGACCTTCTCGAGGTCGACCCGCAGGATCTCCGCCGAGTACTGGTCGCCGACGAAGACCTGCCCCTCGAACGGGCCGAACCTCCCGCCCGTCGTGTCCCACACGAAGCCTGACGCCGAACGTCCGACCTTGTCGTACGGGAACCAGACCGCGGGCAGCGTGAAGTTCTGTATCTGCCTCGCGGCCTCGGGCATCGGCAGTCCGTTGGGGATCCGGTCGTTCCCATCCGCCGGCGTCTCGACCCGCGATTCGGGCCGCCGGCAGCTTGCGACACCCCACGGATGACCGTGGAACTCGCCGCGATGGATCGCCGCGAGCTTGCTCGTCGCGCACCACTCGCCCTGGTTGTCGGTGTAGAAGATCTCGCCCTCGGGACTCGCCCCGACGCCGCACGGCGAGCGGAGTCCTGCGACCTCGAAATGGGCCTATCCGTCGCGATCGACGCGCACGCCCCAGCCCCGCCAATCCTTCTCGCCGAACGGGCCCGCCCCGAACGGTCGGTTGAGCGTGATCCAGAGGTCGCCGTTCGCGTCGCGGGCGGGGCCGAAGGTGTACTCGTGGTAATTGCCCGAGATGTCCCAGTCATCGCACACCGTCTCGACCCGATCGATGCGACCGTCGGCGGGGGCATCGTCGACCATCCGGCTCAACTCGCCACGCTGGGCGACGTAGATCCCGCGATCGGGCCCGTCCGGGCCAGCAGCCCGAGCGGTTCCTGCAGGCCGTCGAGCGACAGGAGAAACTCGGGCTTCTCCGACCACGGGTTCGTGATCGTCCAGACCTCGCCGCGTCGGGTGCAGACCATCACGCGGTTCGCGTCGACCGGCAGGATGCCTCCGACCTCGAGCACGATGTTCGGCGGCGTGACGCAGCGTTCGAGCCGGTAGTAGTCCGATTCCTTGGGAAGATCGGCGGCGATCGCGACCGACCCGATGAGGCCTGCGAGCGAAACGGCGATCACCACGAAACCTCCACCGCGAACGCGGCTCGATAGGGAGCATCCGCCCCCTCGACGTACTTGAAGTCGACGGGCACCAGCAGCTCACGGCTGCCGGATCCGTCGCGGACGAAGCCCTTGGCACCCTCGATGCGAATTCTTGCCGCATTTTCGACGACGAAGGTGTCCGCCGCATCCGTCGCGGGCTCGATCTTCGCTCCCGTCGCGACCCGCATCCATACGTCGCCGCGATCCGCGGCCGCGGTCGCGGCGATCGTCCGCCGCAGGCCCGCCCCGCCTCGCCGCACCGCGGGTTGCGGGCTCTCTGCGATCCGCACGTCGTCGCGAGCGATCGCAAACGACGGCCGCCGCTCGGCGTCGCGGCTCGTCCCGCGGAACTTCCACGCATTCGCCGGCGGGTCGGGCCATGCCGAGTCGCGGGACGCGAGGATCGCGAACGCCGGTCCCGGCGGGAACGTGATCACGTCCTTCGACGCGGGATCCTGCAGCGCCCCGGCCCGGGCATGCCACGTGCCGCTCGCCTCGATGAAATCGCCGCGCCACGCCTTCGCCAGCCGCATGTTCTCGGCGTCGTACGCCGCGTGCACGAGCTCGGGATAGCCGACGCAGAACGTCCGGGCGCTCGCGTCGCGGAAGAACGTGCCGAAGACGATCGGCTCGGAACCCGGCACGAGGTCGTACTCGCCCTCGGCGAGCTGAATCCCCGCCGGCAGCGGCATCGATCCGCCGAGCGAGAGGTAGTTCCAGATCGCCTCCTGCTGCTTGCGGGCGTCGCCGCCGGCGT
>JBEIUL010000041.1:0-10792 GCA_040374395.1 Phycisphaeraceae bacterium | reverse complement strand
GGATCACCATCATCCACTTCATCATCTTCTGCTGGGCGAGCGCCTCCTCGGACATGTTCGGGGTCGGAGGCGTCAGGTACTTCTGCTGGGCGTAGAAGACCACCGACATGAGCAGCGGCAGCAGGTTGATGCCCGAGATCGACAGGAACAGCACCTTGTAGGTCCGGTCGAACGGCAGGAAGTTGTCGGGCAGGCTGAGGTCGCCGAGGAAGGTCCAGCCGCCGAACGTCTGGAACAGGCCGAAGAACGCGGGCGACTGCCGAAGCTCGAAGGCGAAGAAGAGCACCGCGTAGAGGGCGATCCAGATCGGCGTCTGGAGGAACGACGGCAGCATGCCGCCCATGCAGCCCACAGGGTTGATGCCCTTCTCGCGATAGAGGCGAACCTGCTCCTGCTGCATGCGGGTGGGCTCGTCGCGATACCGCTTCTGCAGGGCGTCGAGCTCGGGCTTCAGCTCGGCCATCGCCTTGCTGAACCGCTGCATCTGTATCTGCGACCGCTTCATGATCGGGTGCAGGAGCGCCCGCACCACGATGACGAGCACGATGATCGCGATGCCCCAGTCGAAGACGACCGAGTCATGCAGGAAGGTCAGGAAGACGACGAGGAAGTTCGCGAGCCACGCGAACGTGCAGAACGAGCAGCAGCTCGACAGCATGTAGACGATGAGCTGCTGCAGGTTGAGCGAGGCATAGGGCTCGGCCGAGGCGAGGAGCTTCGAGTCGAGCGGCCCGGCGTAGACCCCGAGGTCGAACGCCCCGAGTCCACCGGCGGGAACTTCCTGGACGGCCGAGTGGAGCTCGGCGAGCACCAGGTTCTCCGGCGTGCGATCCTCGACGGGGATGAAATTCGGCTGGCTCTCGAAGGTCAGCCAGCTCGACTTCGGCATCGGGACGCCGTTCTCGCGGACCCGCACCGACTCGACGACCGGCCCGATCGCGGTGTCCGGCGAATCGGGCGGGAGCCACGGGGCATGGACGGTGAGGGCGAAGTACCGGTTCGTCGCGCCGAACCACGAGAGCGTGTACTGACCGTCGCGGCTCTGCTCGTTCGGCCAGAGCGAGTAGTCACCCGAGGTGATCCGCTTCGAGACCGCGTTGCGATCCCACATCTGGCCGGTCGCGATGATCGTCTTCCGCGTGGGATCGCGCTCGGGCGGAAACAGGTAACCGAAGTGGAACCGCCGCACGTCGATGTAGCTGGTCTTGTCGGCGGGCAGGTCGGACGGTCCGTAACTGATCCACTTCACCTTGGCCGGACGGTCGGTGAGGTTCTCGACCCGCTGGCGGACGGTGATCTCGTACGAGGGGCCGTCGACGCGGAACTCGCGCCGGACACGGAAGCGGGCCTCGCCCGCTTCGTCGACGAGGTCGGTGACGAACGAGCCGGGCTCGGGCGACGACCAGACCGTGCCGAAGAGCGACACCGCGACGCCGTCGATCTCGACCGAGTGCATGCCCAGCACCGGGATCGAGAACGATCGCTCGAACTCGATCGCCGGATCGTTCGGCGACGGATACCGCTCGACGAGCGGCTGCGCGGTCTGCAGCACGTAGCGGGCCGCCTCCGGGGGCAGCGCGGAGGGATCGCGGCGGGCGGCCACCGCTTCGGCGATGGTGTTCCAGAAGTTCGAGAACGTGATCCGCTCGAGACCGGCTGAACTTGGCGAGAAGTCGAGGCGGAACGCGGCGACGGTCGGGTCGAGCGAACCGAGCGAGGCGGGCGCCGCGGGTTCGCCGGGAGCCTTCGCGACGAGTCGGCCGGCGGCGGCCGGTGGCGGCGTGGCGGGCGCGGAGGCCAGGGCGGTGGTTGCGCCACCCTCGACCGACGGCGGACCGGATTCGGCGGTGACCGCGGGAGCGGCGGTCCCGGAGGTCGGTGTCTCGGCGGCTACCGGCTTCGGCGGCGCCGCCGGCGGCTTTCCGTTGAGGACGACGATCGCGACGATCGACGAGACGGCGAGCGTGCTGAAGAAGGCGAAGAGGAACTTCCGCGATTTGGGTTGGCTCATGGCAGGTCCGGTCGACGACCGGAGACCCGCCCTTCCTCAGCGACCCTCGAGCAGACGGTCACCCAGCCAGTTGCTGAGTTCAGGGATCGCGTGGATGCGGTCCACGGTGCGGCGGACATCGTACTCCACCCGGTGGAACTCGATGCGGTTGACGACCCGCCCGTCGGGGTCGGTCAGCGTCTCGAGGACCGCGTACGACGCCCGCGGATCGCCGTCCCGCGGCTGTCCCACCGAGCCCGGATTCACGATGACCTTCTCGTCGGGCCGCAGGACGTACACCCCACCGAGGTCATTCGGGGGATAGAAATCGGGCTCGTCGCTGAAGACGCCCGGCACGTGGGTGTGGCCCACCAGGCAGTACCGCGGGACGAACTGGAAAATCTGCTGCAGCTTCGAGGGCAGCGAGATCGCATCGTCGGGGAAGAGGTACTCGTTGATGCACTTCCGCGGCGTGCCGTGCACGCAGATGAAGTCGTCGAACGAGCGCCGCACGGGCAGGGTCATGATGAACTCGAGGCGACGGTCGCGATCGGGGCCGACCGCGTCACTGCGCTCGAGGACCTGCTGCCGCGTCCAGTACGCCGCCCGCTTCGCCGCCTCGTTGAAGTTGGTCGGCTCGTAGAGCATCGCGCAATCATGGTTGCCCATGAGCGACCACTCGCAACGCTTCGCCACGATGTCGACGCACTCGGCGGGCTCGGGTCCGTAGCCGACGATGTCGCCGAGGCAGACGATGCGGTCCGCGCCGCCGGCGTCGATGTGGGCGAGGACCGTCTCGAGCGCCGTCAGGTTGGCGTGGATGTCGCTGATGATCGCGGTGCGCACGGCGGGTCCTTTGAAGGACGCCGATGCTATCGGAGCGGGTGAGGTGCGGTCAAAGACGCGGTCAGGCCGCGGCCCGGCCCGAACATGCCGCCCGCAGCTCGCGGCGAAGCGTCGATGGATCGACCGGCTTGGTCAGGACGCGGAGAAATCCGGCTTCAAGCGACTTTTCGGCGGTGGCCGCATCGATCGAGGCGGTGAGCGCGATCGCCGGGGCATTCACCCCGCAGGAACGCAGGGCCCGCAGCGTCTCGATGCCGTCGCGCCCGGGCATCGCGAGATCGAGCAGGATCAGGTCGAGCCGTGCCGCCCGGGCGATCGACTCGGCGATCAGGCCGTCGGAGGCGAGGAGCACCTCGACGCCCGCGGCGCGCAGATGGTGATGCAGCAGGCGGCGGTTGTCGGGGCAGTCCTCGACGAGCAGCACCCGCATTGCGTCGAGGCGCGGCGCCGCCACGACCTCGGGAAGCCTGATGATGAAGGTCGCGCCATCGCCGGGTCGGCTGTCGACGGTGATGGTGCCCCCCAGCGAGGCCACCAGGTCACGTACGTTCGCGAGACCGAGGCCATGGCCCTCGACGCCCGTCGCGGCGGCGCCGCGGACGCCCGGGTCGAAGAGCGTGTCGAGCGAATCAGGCTCGAGCCCGGGTCCGTCATCGCGGACCGAAGCCACAAGGCTTCCTCGATGGGACCCCAACGTCACGACCACGGAGCCTCGCCCGCTGAACTTCACCGCATTGCCGACCAGATTGGTCAGTATCCGGCGGAACGGCGTGGCGTCGCCGGAGCGGGATCCGCTCGAGCCGGCGTCGACCAGGCGAAGGTCGAGTCCCTTCGCCCGGGCCGTCGGGGCCAGAAGTTCGACCACCTCATGGGCCACGGCCCGGGGATCCCAGCGACCAGTGGCCACCACCGAGATGGGGTCGACATTCCCGCCACCAAGAATCTCCTCGACCTGGCCGAGCAGGCCACGACCGGCCCGGGCAATGGTGTTCGCCTCGGTGGCCACGGCAGCGAGGTCGAGCCCCGGTTCACGAAGGCGTTCCGCGGCCGACACCAACGCCGCGAGCGGCGTTCGCAGGTCATGAACGACCCGGGCAAGTTCAGGGGCGGACCTGGGGCGGCTGGGGCGAAAGGTGAGATTCAGTTCGCCCGTGGGCGACTCGATGCGGCGCACCTTGACCCCGCCCGAGGATTCCAGCGGAAGCCCTGAACGCGAGACACCGATTCCCGCTCTGGGCGGGGAACCACCCAAAACAACTGCTCGATCGAGTCTTTCTGACTCACCATTTGGACAGGCCGATCGTTGAGGTTGATCTCCGCAAACAACTTCTGAAGAAAGACTTACGTCACTCCAATCGACCTTCTCCAGAATCCAACCTTCGCGGATTTCCTCCGCAAGGATCGAGTTCAAGATTGCCCAGATTCCCATGTTGGAGTGTTCTTGACTCACCTTGGATCCTCACCAAACCAACTTTCGCGGCCTTAGAGGCCTCACAGATTCCCTTGGCGAAACCTTGGACAGGCCAACTGGGGATTGGTTGTGGGAAACACTTTGGACAGGCCAACTGGAACGCCGCCCTCGGGCTGGACAGGCTGATTTGGACAGGCCAACGGCCGATCCAGCCATGCGTCCAAACCCGTCTGGCGAACCTGACGCGATTTCATCGGCCCGATTCGCCACCCTCTGGGGTCGGTCCACCCAGTTTCCGGGCGTCTGTTTCCGCCCCGTCGCATCCTTAGAATCTGCCCCTCGCGCTCCGGCCCGGACGGACCCGGCCCACGGCATCCACGCCCCCCAACCACTCGGGACCCCATGGCAGACACCAAGCACTACGACCTCCTCGTCATCGGCGGCGGACCCGGCGGCTACGTCGGAGCGATCCGCGCCGCCCAGCTCGGCATGAAGACCGCGTGCATCGAGCGGAGCAAGCTCGGTGGCGTCTGCCTCAACTGGGGGTGCATCCCGACCAAGGCCCTGCTGCACAACGCCGAGCTCTACATGGAGGCGATCCGCCATGGCAAGACCTGGGGCATCGACGTCGATCCGGCGACCGTGAAGGTCGACTGGACGAAGGTCATCGGCCGTAGCCGCGACATCACCAAGACGCTGAACAACGGCGTCGGCTTCCTCTTCAAGAAGAACAAGATCGACCACCTCGAGGGTCACGCCCGGATCGTCGCCGGCAAGACCGCCGCCGGCCCGTGCAAGATCGAGGTGCTCGAGGCCGACGCCGACTACTACCACGGCAGCGGCGCGAAGGTCGCCGGCACGGTGACCGCAGACCGCATCCTCATCGCGACGGGCGCCGCACCGAACGAGTTGCCCTTCGCGAAGTTCGACGGCACCACGATCCTCTCGAGCGCCGACGCGATGAACACCAAGTCGCGGCCCGCGTCGATGGTCATCGTCGGCAGCGGCGCGATCGGCATGGAGTTCGCCTACTTCTACAACGCCTTCGGCACCAAGGTCACCGTGGTCGAGATGCAGGACCGCATCCTGCCCGTCGAGGACGACGACGTCTCGAAGGCGGCACAGAAGGCGTTCGAGAAGCAGGGGATCTCGTTCATCCTCGGCAGCACCGTGAAGGCGATCAAGAAGGTCAAGGGCGGGGCGAAGGTCACCGTCGCGTCGATGGCCGACGCGAGCAAGTCGCAGGCGCTCGAGTGCGAGGCGGTGCTGGTCGCGATCGGCGTGAAGGGCCGTTACGACGGGCTCTTCGGCCCGGGCGTGAACGTCCGCATCGAGAAGAACCACATCTGGACCGACTACAAGGACAAGCCCGAGCCGTCCTACCAGACGAGCGTCCCGGGCATCTACGCGATCGGCGACGTGATCGGGCCGCCGTGGCTCGCCCACGTCGCCAGCGAGGAGGCGGTCGCCTGCGTCGAGCGGATGGCCGGCCACCACACCCTCGGCGTCGACTACGCGTCGATCCCGGGCTGCACCTACACCAACCCGCAGATCGCCTCGATCGGCATGACCGAGCGTGACGCGAAGGCGAAGGGCCTGCAGTACTCGGTCGGCACGTACCGGCTGTCGAGCCACGGGAAGGCGATCGCGGTCGGCGCCACCGACGGCCTCGTCAAGATCATCACGAGCAAGCCATACGGAGAGATCCTCGGGGCCCACATCCTCGGCGAGGACGCCAGCGAGCTCATCGCCGAGATGGGCCTCGCGAAGCGGCTCGAGGCAACCGCCGAGGACATCATCTCGACGGTGCACGCCCATCCGACGATGGCCGAGTCGATCCACGAGGCGGCCCTGGGCACCGAAGGCCGCATGATCCACCAGTGAACGAGCGCCGGCACCCGCCGGCCGGGAGGTCCGCATGGTCGAGAACGAGATCCGTCCCTTCGGTGGCTGGGGGCCGTTGTTCGCGTTGCTCGCGTCGGTCCTGGTCGTCGGTCCCGCCCTCGTGATCGCCGGCGCCGCCGACGGCCACGCGGGCCTCGTGATGCTCGGCGTCGTCTGGGAGGTCACGAGCCTCATCCTCATGTTCGGGCTCATGGTCGTGAACCCGAACGAGGCCCGGGCCCTCGTCCTCTTCGGCGACTACCGCGGCACGGTGCGTCGCGAGGGCTTCCATTGGGTGAATCCGTTCTACTCGAAGCGTCGCGTCTCGCTGCGGGCCCGCACCTTCGAGACCGGTTCGACGACGACCGCGACCGAGAAGGACCCGACCAGCGGGAAGATCCTCCAGCACGCGTCGCGCACGCGGCAGCCGATCAAGGTGAACGACCGCGACGGCAACCCGATCGAGATCGCCGCGGTCGTCGTCTGGAAGGTCGTGAACACCGCCGACGCCCTGTTCGAGGTCGACGACTACGAGAGCTTCGTGCAGATCCAGAGCGAGGCGGCCCTGCGGGCCCTCGCGAGCCAATACCACTACGACTCCGAACGTGACGACGAGCTGAGCCTGCGCGGCAGCCCCGCGAAGGTCAGCGAGCATCTCCGCCACGAACTGGAAGAGCGGCTCCACAAGGCCGGTGTCTCCGTGATCGAGGCCCGCATCAGCTCGCTGGCCTACGCCCCCGAGATCGCGGCGGCGATGCTGCAGCGACAGCAGGCCAGCGCGGTGATCGCGGCTCGGCAGAAGATCGTCGAGGGCGCGGTCGGCATGGTCGAGATGGCCCTCGCGAAGCTCGACGAGCGGTCGATCGCGACCCTCACGCCCGAGCAGCGGTCGCACCTCGTGAGCAATCTGCTCGTGGTGCTCTGCTCGGACCGCGCCTCGCAGCCGGTGCTGCCGGTCGGATCGGGTGGCTGAGGAGAACCCGCGTGAACCTCGCGAAGCCCGGCCGCCGCGTCCTCGTCACCGCCGACACGCACTTCCTCGACCCCGAGGCGTGCCGGCGGTACGGTCGGCCGTTCGAGTCGACCGCGGCGATGGACGAGACGCTGGTCGAGCGGATCAATGCGACGGTGGGGGAACGCGACGTGCTGCTGCACGTGGGTGACTTCGCCTCGCCGACCGAATGGACCATGGATACCCGCCGCGCGACGGAAGCCCTCCGCGACCGAATCGCCTGTCGCAGGATCGTGCTGGTGCGCGGCAACCAGGATCCGCGGGAGAGGTGGTTCGAGCGGCTGTTCCATGAGGTGCACGACCACCTTTCGTTCCGGATCGATCTCGCCGACGGCGCGAGCGTGCGCACCGTCGTCGACCACTACCCGACGCGGATGTGGCACGGTTGGGTCTCGGGGGCCGTGCACCTCCACGGCCATGCCCACGCCGCGATCGACGAGACCGGCCGCTCGACCGACGTCGGCGTCGATTGCTGGCACTTCGAGCCCGTACCGCTCGTCGAACTCGTGGCGATGCTCGTCCGCCGCCCGTTCACGCCGCCCGACGCGTTCCCCCGCAAGCAGGAGATGCGACGGGTCGGGGGACTCTCCGGGAACGGACCGTGAACGAGGCGGAACGCGATCCGCTCTGGTTCCGTCGGATCGTGAGCGGCCTTGGCTGGCTCGCGGTCGGGCTGGGCCTCTCGGGCGGTTCGCTCGTCCTGGCCGGCGGCGCGCTGCTGCTCGCGCCGGAACCGTCGCCGACCACCGACGCGTTTCGCACCATCGCGCTCTTCCTCGGCGGCCTCGGCATGGTGTTCGGCTCGTTCGCCACGGCGTTCGCCTCGGATCGACTCTACCGTGGCCTCGATGCCGCCCGCTCGACATGGTCGCTCCTCTCGGCCAGCGGCGGGCTGTTGCTGCTCGGCTTCACGGTCGTGCTCGAGATGAGCCTCGACCTGAGGATCAGCCATGCCGCAATCGGCCTCGCAAGCGTCGCGCTCCTCGTGGGATCGCTGGCCTTCGTCGGCCGCATCTTCACCGTCGCCGGCGGGACCTTTCGCTTCCAGCCGTCGACCCGCGGCCGACGCCTCGTCGCGATCACCGTCGCATCGCTTGGATGCGGAGCCGCCCTGAGCTTCCTGCCGCTCTTCCTCGCGAACGCCACGCCTCGGGAGTGCGCGGTCCGAATCGGAGGCATCGCGGCCCTCTCGATCGCGGTCCCGGGCCTTGTCGCGATCGTTCCCCTTCGGCGCTTCCGTGACCAACTCGTGCGGTCGGCCGACGGCGGCGACTGGTGTCCAGCGTGCGGGTACCGACGCCCACCCCACACCCGCTGTCCCGAATGCGGCCGCGGCGACGGTACCCTTCCCGCGTCATGAACCCGGTCGAATCGCGTCTCGAGATCCGCGTCCGCTACTGCGAGTGCGACCCGATGGGCGTCGTGCACCACACCGTCTATCCGGTCTGGTTCGAGATGGGACGCACCGAGCTGCTGCGGTCGAGCGGGAAGAGCTACCGCGACTTCGAGGCCGAGGGCGTGTTCCTGGCGGTGGTGTCGCTGAACGTGAAGTACCGCAGGCCGGCCCGTTACGACGACCTGGTCACGCTCGTGACCGTCCTCGACGACGTCGGTGGCGTGAAGATCGAGCACTCCTACCGGCTCGAGCGCGACGGCGAGACGCTGGTCACCGGCACCACGACGCTCGCGTGCCTCGATCGCTCGGGACGGGCGTGTCCGCTGCCCGACTCGCTGCGGGCCGCGGCACCGGGCGGCTGATCAGGTCCCGTGCTCGATCCGGACCCGCACCGACCGGATCGCACCGTCGGTCGCCTCGGAAAGTTCTCGTTGTCCGCCGCCGCGGAGGAACCGATCGAGCTCGAACGCGACCGCGTTCGATGCCGTCTCGACGGTCAGGGTGCCCGACTTGAGCGCGACGAGCGTGCATTCGCGGGCGAGCGGGGCGGGAACGAGGCGTTCCCACGCCTCGACCGCCGGTCCGAGGGCCTTCGCGATCCGCTTGCGCTCGCGGGCCAGCTCGGCGACGAGGGGTGCGATCGGCACGGCGCGCTCCGGCGGCAGGCCGCGGAACTGGCGGAGTCGATCGAGTCGGGCGAGCCGGGGGTCCACGCGAGGAGTCTACCGGGACGCTGCTATCTTCCGCCCTCCCATGACCGCGATCCGCATCGAGAACGTCACCCGCCGCTTCGGCGAGACCGTCGCCGTCGACGGGGTGAGCCTCGAGATGCCCGCGGGAAAGCTCTCGTTCCTGCTCGGGCCTTCAGGCTGCGGGAAGACGACGCTGCTGCGGATGATCGCGGGATTCATCGAGGTGACGTCGGGCCGCATCCTGTTCGACGGCGTCGACGTGAGCCGGATCCCCGCGAACCGCCGCGAGGTGGGCATGGTCTTCCAGAGCTACGCGCTCTGGCCGCACCTCACCGTCGCGCAGAACGTCGCGTTTGGGCTCGAGGTGCGGAAGTTGCCGAAGGCGAAGGTCAACGAGGGCGTGCAGCGGGCGCTCTCGCTCGTCCGCATGGAGCGCTATGCGGGCCGCAAGCCGACCGAGCTTTCCGGCGGCCAGCAGCAGCGGGTCGCGCTCGCGCGGGCGATCGTCTACCAGCCGAAGGTCCTTCTCCTCGACGAGCCGCTGTCGAATCTCGACGCGAAGTTGCGGCTCGAGATGCGCAACGAGATCCGCCGCATCTGCGACGAGTCGCGGATCACCACCGTCTACGTCACCCACGACCAGGAGGAGGCCCTCTCGCTGGCCGACCACATGACCGTGCTGCGCGACGGCCGCGTCGAGCAGCAGGGGCAGCCGCGCGAGATGTACCGCCTGCCGCGGAACCGCTTCGTCGCCGACTTCCTCGGCGAGACCAACCTGATCGAGGGCGAGATCGCCGCCGGCGGCGAGGGCAGCCGGACGGTGCGGACCGCGCTCGGCGAATTGACCGCAACCGGCGTGACCTCGGCGTCGCCGACGGTGGGCCGGTGCCTGCTGTCGATCCGGCCCGAGGCCCTGGGCTCGAGTGGCGGTGACGGAGGCAACCGCATCACGCTCGAGGCGATCGCGACGACCTACCTGGGGAAGATCGCCCAACATCGCTACCGCGGCGCCGCCGGCATCGAGGTGCATGCCACCGAGCTGAATCCGCGGGGCGACCGGCCGGTCGGTTCCGTGACGCTCTCGGTCGCGCCCGAAGACGTCGTGGTGCTTCCGGTCTGAGCCTCCGAACCCTACGATGGTCGTCCATGACCGTCGCCCATCGCCAATTCACGCTGCCGAACGGCCTTCGCATCGAGGCCGAGGTCGATCCGTCCGCGGCGACCGCCTCGGTCGGGTACTTCTTCCGCACCGGCGCCCGTGACGAGCGACCGGAACTCATGGGGGTAAGCCACTTCCTCGAGCACATGATGTTCAAGGGAAGCGCGAAGCGCGGGGCCGAGAAGGTCAACCAGGACTTCGACTCGATCGGCGCGAACCACAACGCGTTCACGAGCACCGAACTCACCGCGTACTACGCCCATGTACTGCCCGAGCACGTGCCGGCGGCGACCGAGATCCTGTCCGACATCCTGCGTCCGGCCCTCCGCGACGCCGACTTCACCGAGGAGAAGGGCGTCATCCTCGAGGAGATCGCGATGTACGAGGACCAGCCGCCGTGGG
>JBEIUL010000560.1:0-1691 GCA_040374395.1 Phycisphaeraceae bacterium | reverse complement strand
CCGGTCGAGCCGGCGCCGGCGGGGTGAGGACAGGAAGCAACCAGTGAATCGAGCCCCGCCCCCGAGAGGGGGCGGGGTTTTTCGTTGGGGCGGCGAAGGGGATCAGTCCGCTTCCGTCGCCCACGCGAACGGCGGATCATTCCGCAGGTCGTAGCTCCGGCGGATCTCCGCAAGGACCTGGCCGAACGACAGCCGGAACGGCGGGACGGGCCTGCCCTGCTTCGGTGGGGCTTCCATGACATCGAAGAACCAAGTGAGGCCGCGGCCCGATTCGGCGTCGCGGTAGCACGCGACGAAGATCCGCTCGAACAGCTCGGCTTCCGCGCCCGGACCGATCCGGTTGGCTCGGTGCCGGAATTGCTTGATCGCCGAGCCGAACGAGGACGGCGTCTCGCCGTTCCCGTCGCCGCACGCGGACTCGGGCAGGAAGATCAGGGCGATCATGACCGAATATGGCTGCCGCTCGTGGTAGTCCTTCGCCTCGGCCCGCAGCTCGTTGTCGATCCGCGTGAGGTTCTTGGTGTAGCGGCCGCTCGACGGGTCGGCCGCGTTGATGGTCTTGATCGAGACGCCCAGCCCGAGGCCAAGGTCGGGCGTGCTGTAGTTCACGTCGAGCTTCTTGACGCCCTTGCCGGTGCGGGTCCGCCGCTCATGCCGACCGCCATCCTCGTCGGGGGTGATTCCGGGAAAGTCCTCGCGAAGGGCGTCCGCCACCCGCTGCGCGAGCTCACGCGAAAGCCGCTCAGCGAAGTTCTTCTTGCCCGCCCGATCCTCGGCCGAGTGGTCGGATCGGGCGACCGCCTCATCGGCCGCCACCAGGCAGTCGAGGATGCTCCATTCGCTTGCCGTCGACTCGCTGCGGTTTCGCCTTGCCACTCCGATGGCCTCCTCGCCGAACTGCGTCGCCGTCCCCACCCGTCACTTGGAATCGAAGAGCGGCATCGACGCCGCAGCACTCGCCCGGGCCTGTCCTCGCCTCGGCTTCGCTCCGGCCGGCCGCTCGATCCGCGAGGGAACCTCGCCGCCCATGCGACGGAGATGTTCTTCGATCGCCTCGCGGAAGCCGGGGACGAGCCGCAGGTTGCCCTTCGCCAGCCGACTCAGGAATCCGGCCGTCGCCTTCAGCGAGAGCGGCTTCGTCGGATACTTGAGGAACTTCGAAAGCGGCGTCCGCTTCGCCTCGACCGGGAACGGCGACGTGATCATCTCGTGGGGCTGGCCATCGATCAGGGCCGCCGCGAATGGCCACCGCCCGGCACCACGGGCGATCGAGCCGCCGACCGGGCACCGGCACCCTTGGGGCGAGGCGATCTGGCGGCCGATCCACTCGGCGACCGGCACGCTCACCGCGTTCCCGACCTGCTTGAAGCGGAAGGTCGCGCGGGCCACGTCCTCGGTCGGCTTCGTCCAGTCGAGCTCGAACCCCTGCAGGCGTTCCATGTCGCGGATGTCTGGGGTCTCGATCCGCCCGTCGGGGAACCAGATCGCCGGAGGCGATGGGATTCCGACGGTCGAACCGCCCTTGAGCGTGGGAACCGCATCGATCGCCCAGCCAAGACCGCGTTCGCCTTCCGTCCAATAGAAGCCGCACGCCTGGTCGACGTGTTCGGATGGCGTCCGGTCTCCGATGTCCGACGGGAAGAGCGCCGCCATCGGATCGATCGCCCGCGACGCAAAGATGAAGACCCGCT
>JBEIUL010000083.1:0-8119 GCA_040374395.1 Phycisphaeraceae bacterium | reverse complement strand
GATCACCGTCGACGACCGCACCAACTCGGTCATCGTCGCCGGGCCCGAGGACGCACTCGCGCTCGTCGACGTCATGAAGACCCGCCTCGACGGCGACCTCGGCGTCGGCTGGGTCGAGCCGCGCATCCTGCCGCTCCGCTGGGCCGATGCCGAGGCGCTGGCGACCACGCTGCAGTCGGTGCTCGTCGAGGGCAAGACCGAGCTGCCCGAAGCGACCCCGATGCAGAAGCAGGTCGGCCGCCTCCGCATGGCGCGGGTCGACGGGAACGGCGGGGCGATCGTCGACAGCGACGTCTTCGTGCCGATGTCGCAGCTCGTGATCCGGCCCGAGCCGCAGCTGAACGCGCTGCTCGTCGTGGGCAGCCAGGGCAACGTCGCGATCGTCGAGGAGCTCGTCCGCCAGCTCGACGTCGAGGCCGCTTCGCCCGCGGCGCTGGTCCGCATCTATCCGCTCGAGCACGCCTCGGCCTCGCGCATCGCCCCGCTCGCGTCGCAGCTCTTCGACCAGCAGCGGGGCAGCAAGCTGCTGCGCGAGGACGACCGGCTGAAGGCCATCGCCGACGAGCGGACCAACACCCTCATCGTGTCGACCAGCCCGCGATCGTTCGCGATCTTCGAGGAGATCCTGAAGTCGCTCGACCGCGAGCTGCCGCCCGACATCAAGGAGATCCGCACCATCGAGCTGAAGAACGCCTCGGCGGCCCGCCTCGCCCCGATGGTCCAGACGCTCATGGACGCCCGCCTCGACCGGCTCCGCAAGGTCTCGCCCGAGACCGCCGACCTCGAGCGGGCCACCGTCCTCTCCGACGGCCGGGCGAACGCCCTGATCGTCGCCGCCGGCGCCGACGCGTTCGGCGTGATCCAGTCGCTCGTGAAGGACCTCGACCGCGAGGAGCTCGTCGACCAGGGCCTGCTGACCGCGGTCCCGCTCAAGAAGGCAAACCTCGACCGCGTCGCCTCGGCCCTCAACCAGATCATGGAGCGCCGCTACGCCGACCTCCCGAACGAGGTCGGCCGCCGCGTGAAGCCGCTCATCCTGACCGACCCCCGCACGAGCAGCCTGCTGGTCAGCGCCGGGCCCGACGACCTGAAGGCCATCACCGACCTCGTCGCGAAACTCGAGGCGACGCCCGCGAACCCCGCGGTCGGCGTCGAGGTCATCGCCCTCGCGAGCGGCCGGGCCGACCTGATGGCCCCGCGGCTCGAGCAGCTCATGAAGGAACGGGCCACGAGCCTCGGCGAGAGCAAGGAGCCTTCCGACGCCGTCGCCATCGTCGCCGACGTGACGAGCAACAGCCTGCTCGTCGCGGCCAGCCCCGAGAACGTCGAGATCATCCGCGGCCTCGCCGACGTCCTTGCCGAGGCCGCCGAGAAGGCGGTCGGCGGCCAGGCGTTCGAGATCGTCACGCTCGTCCGCGGCAAGGCGACCGAGATCGTGGCCCTGCTCGACGACCTGTACATGGAGGAGGAGAACCGCCGCCGCGGCGCGAACACCGTCGCCGCCGCCGCCGAGGAGCGGATCAACGCGGTGATCCTGAGCGGTTCCGAGATCGACCTGCAGACCATGCGCCGCATGGTCGCCCAGCTCGACGGCGTGAAGCCGAACGCGGTGGTCGAGATCAAGTACATCCCGCTCGCGTCGGCGAACGTGATCGAGACGGTCAACCTCATCCAGACCGTCCTGAGCGGCTCGAGCCTCGCCGGCGGCCGCAACCAGCAGCAGGCCATCGTCCTGAAGTACCTCCGGCAGGTCGCCGGCACCGACGGCCCCGCGGGCGAGCCGATCGAGCTCGAGGTCTCGGCGGCCCTGCGGCAGTCGATGAGCCTCACGCCCGACGTCCGCACGAACACCATCATCGTGCGGGCCCCGCGCGAGTCGATGGAGCTCATCGAGCGGATGATCCGTGACCTCGACGGCTCGTCGGCCGGGGCCCAGAACATCCGCATCTTCCGCCTCGCCAACGCCGACGCCGAGCAGATGGCCCGCGTGCTCACCGAGCTCTTCAACCTGAAGCAGCAGGGGAACCTCTACGTCCTGCGGCCCCGCGAGGCCGAGGACGGCGGCATCGACACCTCGGCCGCGTCGACCCAAGGCATCCTCGGCAGCGAGCTCTCGCTGGTGCCCGACGAGCGGCAGGCCCTCTCGATCACCGTCGACAACCGCACCAACTCGCTGCTGGTCTCGGGCACCCCGAACTACCTCGACCTCGTCGCGAAGGTCGTGACCGAGCTCGATGCGACCGAGGCGACCGCCCGCGACACGTTCGTCTACCGCCTCAAGAACGCCGAGGCCCCCGAGGTCGCCCGCGTGCTCAATGAGTTCGTCGCCAAGGACCAGCAGAAGGTCCTGGCGATGCTCTCGCCCGAGGAGCGGCCGTCGGCCCAGAAGCTGCTCGAGCAGGAGGTCACGATCGTCGGCGACCAGGCGAGCAACTCGGTGCTGGTGAACGCGAGCCCGCGGTACATGGAGCGGGTCAAGAGCGTCATCGGTGAGCTCGACATCGACCCGCCGCAGGTGCAGATCCAGGTGCTGCTCGCCGAGATCACCCTCGCGACGAGCATGGACCTCGGCCTCGAGTTCACCCGCTTCTCGGTCGGCGACGTCGACGTCGCGGGCGGATTCGGCCTGAACAAGCAGGCGTTCTCGCCTCTCGCCCCCAAGGTCCCGGGCCTCGCCGGCCTCGCCCCGGCGCTGTTCGGCTCGGTCGCGGTGCCGAACATCGCTATCGGCAGCCAGGACTTCGACCTGCTGCTCAACGCCCTCGCCGCCCAGGGCCGCGTCGAGCTGCTCAGCAACCCCTCGGTCAT
This sequence comes from Phycisphaeraceae bacterium, assembly GCA_040374395.1. Lineage (GTDB taxonomy): Bacteria > Planctomycetota > Phycisphaerae > Phycisphaerales > SM1A02 > JBEIUL01. The sequence continues at coordinate 5,311 of JBEIUL010000083.1, read as the reverse complement.
GGTCGCGAACAACACCGAGGGCAAGATCCAGGTCGGCGACACCGTCCGCCTGCCCACCTCGGTCTCGTTCAGCGCCGCCGGGCAGCAGTCGGCGGTCTCGCCCGAGGAGGTCGGCGTCATCCTGAACGTCACGCCGTCGATCAACCCCGACGGCTTCGTCCGCATGAAGATCGAGCCCGAGATCTCGCGGATCAGCAAGGAGACCACGCAGATCTCCGAGAACTTCGAGTCACCGATCATCAACCGCCGCAAGGCGACCACGACGGTCACGGTGCGCGACGGGCAGACCGTCGTGATCGGCGGGCTCGTCCAGGACCGTTACGAGCGGATCGAGAAGAAGATCCCGCTGCTCGGCGACCTCCCGCTGGTCGGCATGCTCTTCCGCAACACGCAGGAGACGACCGCGAAGACCGAGCTGCTCATCGTGCTCACGCCGCACGTGATGACGAACGATCGCAAGGCCGGCGAGCTCTCCGACAAGATGATCGACAAGCTCAGCGTGCCACCCGAGCTGATCCGCCAGATCCGCCAGGGCGAGCTCGAGGGAACGCTCGGCCACGTCGATCGCGAGGGCCGCCTCATCGACCCGATGGGCGCCCCGAGCGAGCCGGCCGCGGCCGACGCGCCCCAGGGCGATCCGCTCTCGCCGGCGCCGGAACCCGGAGGGAAGCCTTGAACATGAGCCCTATCCCGCTTCCCCTCGCGGCGCTGGCGCTGTTGGCCGGCTGCGTCACGACGAACGTCGAGACCTCCGACGGCCGTCCCGCGCCCCCGACGCCCCGCGCCGCGCCCGCGACGCCCACCGACGCCCCGGTCACCGCGGTCGCCGCGGTCTTCGGCCCGAAGCCGCTCGACACGAACGGGAACCTCCTGCCCGACACGATCCAGGTCGAGCTGTACCTGTTTGCCCAGCCCTACCCGACGCCGACGCTCCGCGACGGCACGTTCGAGATCTCGATCTATCCGATGGGCACGGCCGGCTCGCCCGACCAGCCGTCACCCGACCCGCTGCGGAACTGGACCGTCTCGGGCGAGAAGCTTCTCGCCTCGCGCGTCCAGGCCCTCGCCGGCCCGTGCTATCGCCTCAACCTCAGCCTGCTCGACGACGGCCGGCCCGACGACCTCGGCGTGACCTCGGTCGACGTCGTCGTCCGCTTCCGCCCCGTGACCGGCGCCCGCACGATTGCGATGACCGGCGTCCGCACGCTCTCGCTGAAGGGCTCTGCCGACCTCTTCCAGACCGGCCCCGTCGAGGAGACGATCGAGAAGCCCGGACAGCGGATGCGCGAGACGCGGATCGAGTCGAAACCCTGATGGGTTCCCGAATGAGGCCCTGAAAAGCGACATCGCCCGCCGGAAGGGCGGGCGACGTGAACTGGGGATCTAGGATTCGAACCTAGACAAACTGATCCAGAGTCAGTTGTGCTACCGTTACACCAATCCCCAATCGGTGGCTGCTTCGAGCGTCGCTCGGCAGAGGCGGGAGTGTAGCGGGCCCGGGCCGCCCGCGGCAACCGACGTCATTCTTCGGACGTCTCCGACCCTTCCGCCCGCGTTCCCCGCTCGCGGAGGTGGTCCCGCAGGATCTCCGCCGCGGCCAGCGCGTCGCGGATCTCCTTCTTCTCGCGGTGCGTCCGGCCGCTGCGGTCGAGGTGGCCTTCCGCCGCGAAACTCGTGAGCCGCTCGTCCTGGAAGCGGACCTCGACGCCGCACGCGGCGCCGATCCGGCCCGCGAACGCCCGGACCGCCGCCGCCGACGGACCCTCGGTGCCGTCCATGTTCAGCGGAAGCCCGACCACGAGCGCGTCGGGGCCGAAGCGGTCGATCTCGCGCTGCAACAGCCGCAGCAGGTGATCGCCCGGCGCCGCCTCGACGACGGTCAGCGGCTGGACGATCCCGGTCACGTCGTCGCCCGAGGCGAGCCCGGTGCGCTTCCCGCCGAGATCGATCGCCAGGTACCGCACTCAGCGGACCTCGGGCGGGACGAGGCCGGCCGCGTTCTTCACGAGCTCGGCGTCCTCGGCCCGGCACACGAGCGTCGCGTCCTTGGTGCGGATGACGATGAGGTCCGAGCACCCGATCGTCGCCACCACGTGCGACGGGTCGTCGCTCGCGACGAGGCACCGTTCGCTGCGGATCGCCACGTGCCGCGTCGCCGAGCGGTTCCCGTGCTCGTCGGCCGCGAGCGTGGTCGCGAAGCTCGGCCACGAGCCGACGTCGGTCCAGTTCACCTGCATCGGAACGACGCAGATCGACAGGGCCCCGTCGCGGCTCGCCGGCTCCATCAGCCCGTAGTCGACGCTGATCTTGTAGAGGCTCGGGTAGATCGCGGCGAGCGTCGCGGCCCGGTCGGGCTCGTCCCACTCGCGGGCGATGCGGGCGAGGCCGTCGGCGGTGTCGGGCCGGTAGCGGCGGATCGCGTCAAGCACCGTCGCCGCCCGGAACACGAACATCCCGCTGTTCCACAGGAACGAGCCGTGCTCAAGGTACGCCTCGGCGGTCTCGCGGTCGGGCTTCTCGACGAAGCGGCGGCTCGCGAAGACGCGGTCGAAGCCGGGCAGCGGATCGCCACGTTCGACGTAGCCGTAGCCGGTCGCGGGGAACGTCGGCGTGATGCCGAAGGTCACGAGCCGCGAGCCGTCGGCCTCGACGACCTTGAAGCCCTCGTCGAGCCGGCGGGCGAACTCGTCCTGCGGCTCGATGAGGTGGTCGGCGGTCAGCACCGCGAAGATCGCCTCGGGGTCGCGCCTCGCCAGCACTGCCGCGGTCAGCCCGACCGCGTTCAGCGTGTCGCGCCCGCACGGCTCGCCGAGGATCTGGGCGTCACCGACCGCAGGAATCGACTCGCGCACCGCCCCGCGAAATGCCTCGGCCGTGCACACCAGCCGCCGCTCGGCCGGCACCACGCCCTCGAGCCGCCCGGCGGCCAGTTCGAGCAGCGACTTTCCGCCGAGAAACGGAATGAGTTGCTTCGGTCGTTCCTGCCGGCTCATCGGCCACAGGCGGGTGCCGGATCCGCCGGCCATGATCATCGCGTAGCGCATGCGCTCCAGTTCCTTTCGACGGTCCGTGGCCTCAGCCGAGCTCTCTCAGTCGCAGCGCCGCCGTCACCACCTCGTCGGCGGTGGCGAGCGTCGGGTCGGCCGCGAGGGCCCGATCGACCAGTTGCCGCGCGATCGGACGATTCTCGCCCAGCTGCACCAAGACCGCGGTCGCCTCGGCCAGCAGCCGCCCGCCGGCCGACGGCTCGCCCTTCGGTTCGGAGAGCATGGTCGAACCGATGAACCGGCTGACCTTCTCCTTGAGCTCCACCACGATCGTCTCGGCGGTCTTGCGTCCGATCTCCGGCAAGGTCACGAGCAGCCCGATATCCCGGTTGGCGATCGCCTCGGCGATGGTCCCGATCGGCAGCTGCAGCGACCGCAGGGCCTTCCGGTTTCCGATGCCCTTGACCGAGGTGAACAGGTCGAAGAACGCCCGGTCGTCAGGGGTCGCGAAGCCGATCAGCCGCGGCCAGTACGACGCCCCCTGGCCTTGGCTCTCGAGGTAGTGGAGGGTGTGGAACGAGACCGCCTCGCCGATCTGGCCGGCCAGCCGCATCTCGTCGCAGGAGGGGACCAGCAGCTCAAGCACGGTCTGGCCCTGCCGGACCGAGGCCCGGCCGTCCGCCACCGACTCCAGCGTTCCGTCGACCCGCGAGATCATTCCGGGGATGGTACCGGGGGCCGCGGTGCGGCCGGCTCGCCGCGGTTTCCGGGTAACGGAACATCGTTCGCGGGCCATCTCGAGGCCTCGAGCACCCGCGATCGCATGGCCGCGACGATCTCGGCCGGGGGGGTTCCCTTCGCGAACCGGTACTCGCCGAGGAAGTGAACCCGGGTCCGGCTCGGCCGGAGCAGGCCGCCGTAGGCCGTCTCCGAGTAGGGGGCGCCCTCGATCCAGTAAAGAAGGATGGGCGCTCCCGACATGCTGGCGATCAGGCCCGCCCCCTCGAGGAACGGCCGGACTTCGTGCGGCGGCCGGACGATCCCTGCTTCCGGGAAGATGCCGAGGATTCCGCCGCCGCGAACCGTCCGGACGGCCTCGCGAAGGGCCCCGGTGTCCCTCGGCCCGTACGTCACCGGGATGAGGTGGAATCGACGCCAATGACGCGTAAGTGCTGGATGCATTTGTTCTTGCGCCATCATCCAAGCCAACTTCCGCGGAATCGCCAACTGCAATGCGATCGGGTCGAGCCCCGAGGCGTGGTTGCTCAGGACCAGGCAGCCGCCGCTCGGGAAGGACGACGGCGGAAGCGCATCGTGAACGATCCGGTACCGGTGGATGAGTCGAATCCACATCCAGGCGATCACGTACGCCAGCCCGAACACGGGGTCGCCCGAGTCGAGGATCCGCGCGAGCCCGCCCCGCACCGCCGCCAGCCCGAGGCTTGCGGCAATGAGTAGAAGGAACCAGAAGAGCGGATGGGTCCAGTCGAGCATGTCGTGGGCTTCAGCCTGGTGGGAAACCTGTCCGGTCGTTGAGGGAGTGACGCGGACGGGCTAGACTGTCGGCAATTTTGCGCTCGCTCGGATCTCGATTCTCGATCGGGGCCGGGCTCCCGCCCCCGGCCCGACTCCTCACGATGCCTCGACGCGACGACATCTCCACCATCCTGATCATCGGTTCCGGCCCCATCGTCATCGGACAGGGCTGCGAGTTCGACTACTCGGGCACCCAGGCCTGCAAGGCCCTCCGGGAGGAAGGCTACCGGGTCGTCCTCGTCAACTCGAACCCGGCCACCATCATGACGGATCCGGCGTTCAGCGACCGGACCTACATCGAGCCGGTGACCGCCGAGTCGGTGCGGAAGATCCTCGAGCGGGAACGCGAGCTCGGCACCCCCGTCGACGCCCTCCTGCCGACCCTCGGCGGCCAGACCGCCCTGAACGTCGCGAGCGCCCTCTGGGACAACGGAACCCTTCGCGAGTTCGGCGTCGAGATGATCGGCGCGACCCGTGACACCATCCACCGCGCCGAGGACCGCGAGGCCTTCCGCCGCATCGTCGAGCGGCTCGGCCTCAAGCAGCCGAAGTCGCGAACCGTCACCAGTTTCGACGACGCCCGGGCCTTCCTCGACGAGATCGGTCTCCCCGCGGTCATCCGTCCCGCGTTCACCCTCGGCGGCACCGGCGGCGGCATCGCCTACAACCTCGAGGAGTACGAGGAGATCGTCCGCCGTGGCATCGCCGCGAGCATGATCGGCCAGGTGCTCATCGACCAGTCGGTGCTCGGCTGGAAGGAGTACGAGCTCGAGGTCGTCCGCGACCGG